>NZ_JAMYQZ010000011.1:0-100707 GCF_040321145.1 Mesorhizobium sp. M0514 | reverse complement strand
GCGCGCTTTCAACGGCCCGTCCGAGGCCGGTTCTGTACAGTCGCTGGACCGGGCCTTGCGCATCCTGGCCATCGTCGCTGAAGGCAGTGGCCTGTCGCTGAGCGAGATTTCGGCGCGTAGCGAGCTCGCGGCGTCCACCGCCTACCGCATGCTGACGACGCTGCAGAACCACGGCATGGTCGAGTTCGATACATCGGACCAGCTGTGGTCGATCGGCGTCGAGACCTACCGCATGGGTGCCGCCTTCCTGCGCCGCCGCAAGCTTGTCGACAGGGCCCGCGTGGTCATGCAGGAATTGATGGAGAAGACCGGTGAAACCGCCAATCTCGGCGTCGCCGAGGACGATTGCGTCGTTTTCGTCAGCCAGGTCGAGACCCATCAGGCGATCCGCGCCTTCTTCCGCCCGGGCACGCGCAGCTCCTTCCATGCCTCGGGCATCGGCAAGGCGGTGCTGGCGCAGCTCGAGCCGGAACGCGTCGCCGCCATCCTGCGCAAGTCGGGCCTGCAGCGCTTCACCGACAAGACGCTGTCCGACATTTCGGCGCTGGCCCATGACCTGGCTGTCATCAAGCACCGCGGCTGGTCGGTCGACGACGAGGAGCGGCATCCCGGCATGCGCTGCGTGGCCGCCGCCATTTTCAACGAGTTCGGCGAGCCGATCGGCGGTGTCTCGGTCTCCGGACCGACGGTGCGGGTGACGATGGAGCGGCTGGACGAGATCGGGCCGCTGGTGCGCGACGCCGCCGCTGAGGTGACGAGGATGATCGGCGGGTTCCGATTATAATGCGGAGAACGCTTCAGCTTTTGCTCGCCGCTTCACTGTGCGGATGCGTGGCGACGGCGCCCGAGCCCGCCCCTGTCTCCCAGCAAGTCAGCGAGATTCCGATCTCGCTCGCTTTGGAGGAGACAATCACGATCGGCATTCGCCAGCATTTGCAGGATCCTGTATCCGCCAAATTCGGGACGATGCGTGCCGGCGAGCGAACGCTCGACGGCCGCCGCGAAATCCTGGTCTGCGGCCATGTCGCTGCAAAGACGTCGTCCGGTGGTCATACAACAGGCCAACCGTTCGCCGCCAAGATCTATCCGGATGAAGGAAGCAGCTTCGAACTCATCGCCATGGGCGATCAATCGCAGAATGCGAGTGTTGCCCGCATCTGCCGTGCAGCGGGATTGCCGATCTCCGAACCGTAGCCCGCACCGCGGCGCGCTCAAATCAGGAAGGAGGGGCTGCGTACAGCCCCTCCTTTCCGTGTGGGGGTGCCTCCTCTTAAAGGCGGCAATAGTGGCGGTAGCCGTCATAGCCGACATAGGTGTCGGAGTACGGATCGTAACTGGCGTAGCGGTTGGCGCAGCGGCGGACGTGCCAGGAGCCACCCTCGTCGTCGACATAGACGGTGCGGGGCTGCTGGTTGAGCAGGCTGCCGAGCACGAACCCGCCGACGCCGGCGGCGATGCCGATGCCGATTTCGCGGTTGTGGTGATGGCTGTGGGCGGCCGACGGCTGGACGGTGCCGACCAGCGAGGTGGCGGCGACGGTGCTGGCGATGAGGGCAGAAGCGATTTTGCGCGTGAACATGACGATCTCCTTGTTTCGTTGCGAGAGGCGATCCATCCGCCTCTTGATCATCTGTCGTTTCGGCGCGGAAAAAGGTTCGAAAGAATTTGGGTTTTTCTTGAAGGCCGGAAATCAGCCGATGGAAACCAAGATCTGATCGATCGAGCGCTCAACGCAAAAAAGGGCGGCCGAAGCCGCCCTTCCGCGAGGCAGGTCGTCTCGCTCAAAGGAAGATGATCACCTTGCCGTGGTGATGATGATGCTTGTGGGGATGGTGCTTGTGTTGATGGTTCCACCACCACCAGGGCTTGTCGTGGTGCTTGTGATGGTGGTGATGATGGCCGTGAGCGGAGGACGACTGGACGGTACCGGCGAGCGCGCCGTTGGCGAGGAAGATGGCGACCAGGCCCGAAGTAAGAGTGCGCTTCAACATGATGATCTCCTTGATCGAGGCGACCATTCGCCTCTGGAGATCAGTCGCGGTGACGTGGTGAAAGGTTCGAGGTTTTGAGCGAGTAGTGAGTAGTCAATGGTCCGAAAGGCGTTCGCCCATTCACCATTCACCATTCATCCCCATCCCAGTCACATGCCGCAGCCAAAACGCCATCGCGATAAAACCGACGATGGCGGCGATGCCGGTCCAGTCGACATTGGCGCTCTTCACGTCCCTGATGAGCTTTACCGCAAGCAGCCAGGCAATGACGACAAGCGGCAGGATGATGACAAGTCTGATCATGCGACACCCCGTTCGATGCGTTTGCACCTGAGAGATATGTAGGGATCGCATTGGCGGTTTTCAGCATGGCGGCCCGCCCACCTCGGCGGCGTCCATCAGCGATCGAAAACGGAGTTTTGTCTTTACTGGCGCACCAAATATGCTAACCGGAGCGCCGTGCCCTTGTAGCTCAGCTGGTAGAGCAGCGGTTTTGTAAACCGAAGGTCGGCGGTTCGATTCCGTCCGGGGGCACCACCCCTTCGCTGTACGGCCCGGAGACATGGGTAACATTCTGTACCTAAGACATGGGTGACAACCTCGTGCCGAACGGGTTGTCG
Source organism: Mesorhizobium sp. M0514 (assembly GCF_040321145.1). Classification (NCBI taxonomy): domain Bacteria; kingdom Pseudomonadati; phylum Pseudomonadota; class Alphaproteobacteria; order Hyphomicrobiales; family Phyllobacteriaceae; genus Mesorhizobium; species Mesorhizobium sp. M0514. Next base: position 98,096 of record NZ_JAMYQZ010000011.1, on the reverse strand, counting down.
ATGGTTTGCAAGGTCCTTTGTTCCAGGTCGATATATCCGAGATCATAGTGCATGAAGCTGATGAGCCAAATGCCGTCGTCGACTTCGGTGATTCCGAGCCTTTGGCCGGCGAGCACGGTGGAGATGTTGATCTTCTTCCTGTGCATGCAGATGCGGCCGCAGGCGGTGACGAGAATGTCCTTGTCATGGAAGGGGTAGTCCAGCTCGGGGAGGCCTTGATAGGCTCTTGAAGAAGCTCTGTAGAGCTCGGCTGGCACTTTCATTTGGATCGCCTCGTGGGGCCTCTCGTCGTTGAATTCGCTCATGAAAGCATCGAACCGGGCCTGCTGCTGGAGGGCGTTCATGCCCGGCGGCCGCGTGGTCTCCTGCTTCAGGGTGCGGTGCATGCGCTCATGGCGGCCGTTCTGCTGCGGGTGACCGGGCTTGATGCGCTCGACGGCGATGCCGAGCCTGAGCCAGAAGACCGACAGCTTCGAGAGGTTGTAAAGGCCGTTGGGGCTGGCGAAGGGCAGGCCATTGTCGCTTCTGATCGCTTCCGGCAGGTCGCGTTCCTTGAAGAGCCGGACGAAAGCCTCGAGGACCGGAACCTCCTTTGTCGATTCAAGGGCTTCGCAGGCCAGCAGGTAGCGCGAGGCCTGGTCGGTGACCGTCAGGGGGTAACAGTATTGGCGGTTGCCGAGCTTGAACTCGCCCTTGAAGTCGGCGCACCACAGATCGTTGGGCACAACCGCCTGGGACAGTTGCGTGCCCACGGCCTTGTTCGCTCGGTTCCTCTTGCGGGCCTGGCTCACAAGGCCGTGGCGATCGAGCACGGCATGAACGGTGCTCCTGGCCGGGATGCGGACGTCGCCGGCCAGCCTGCGCACCAGCAGCTCGCGTATCTTCCTGGCACCCCAGTGCGGCTTCTCCCGCTTGCTCTCCACGATCAGCCGCTCGATCTGGTCGGGAAGCTGGTTGGCGTAGCGCACCGGCCGCCGCGAGCGGTCGGTGAGCGCATCCAGCCCGTCCTCCTTGTAGCGGTTGAAGATCTTGTAGCCGGTCTTGCGCGAGATGCCGAACTCGCGGCACACATCGCTCATGCCTTCCCCGTCGAGAAGACGAGCCACAAAACGAAGACGTTCCTCCATCACCGAACACTCTTTCCACGGCATCAACACCTCCGGCCAAAAGCCAAAAGTGTTACCCATGTGTCCGGTACAAATCGTCACCTATGTCTCGGGCCGCTCACGCTCTTCGAGCTTCGGGTGGCAGGCCACTCGAAGCTCGTTAGACGAAGGAGGACTGCCGACGGTTCTATTCTGCGGAGCTGGCAGCACGACATCAGGCCAACTCGCAGCCGTCGGACCTTCTAGGAAAATGTGGCAGCCTGTATGGCTGCCGTATCGCCGAACGTGTTCCTCACCCTAACCGACCTGTAGACGTAGGCGGCCCAGATCCCTGTGACTATGAAGGATGCCAAAGGTGTAACCAGAGCTCCTCCGGCAAGCAAACGGTTTACCGGGACACCAAGCACAGTCGATATCCAAACTGTGTCCAGTACGAACAAGAGAGGGATCGCGAACCACAGACATATGAACAGCTGCGGAAAGCGGTGGCTTCGCCGCAGCATCGAAACAAGCACGACCAGCTGAAGCACCAGAAATGCCAGATTGAGGGCTGCCTCGCCATAGATGGCCAAGGCCCCGTTGGGCACTGTAACAAGCTGTTGGTAGGTTTTGACCAGACTGGCCATATCGACAAGTGTGCGCAACGGCGAAAGGGACAGGCTGATCGCCAGCAGGATCAGCCAGCCGCCGAACCCCACGAGGTCATCTGGGCTCTGTGAGGATTTGCGCGACGACCGGACGGCGAAGAAAACCGGCACGCCAATCAGCAACAGAAGTATCGCCCAATGCCACATTTACCCACCCTCGAATGCATCCCTGGGTTGTTTAGCTCGCACCTCTGGATTGTGCAAGCGTTTTTACAGAGATCAAGGCATCGTAGAGATTTTCGGGTTTAGGTTTGCAGAGGACGCTTTCGTCGCTCGCAATGGCCGCATCTCACCCCAAGTCAAAATGCCGCGGAAAGGCCTGGTGCAGCAGGAGCAGCATGGTCTTGCGCAGCACGTCGGTGTCGCGGCTGGACGGGTTGAGATGGTCCCAATACCAGGCGCCATGCACCAGATAGTTCAGGCTCTCCGACAGCGTGTCTATGTCGACGCCGGTGTAACCGCCGCTGCGTGAAATCTCGATCAGCAGCTCGCGCGCTTCGGCCGTGTAGGCGAGATCGCTCGGCAGGCCGATTTCATTGTAGATCTGCATGCTCTTGCGGTCGCTGGAAAACACGACGAAGACCGAGACCCATTTCGGATGCTGCCGGGCAAAGCGCTGCGCGCAATCGACCGCGCCCAACACCCGCTCCACCGGCGACAGGCCGGGCGCCCGCACCAGCGTCAGCCACAGCGCGTCATATTGGTCGCTGAGATATTGCAGGACGGCGCGGAACAGGTTCTCCTTGCTGCGAAAATGAAAGACCACCAGTGCGTTGGACGAGCCGACATGCTCGGCAATGCGCTGCATGGTGACGCTGGCCAGCCCCTCCTCCGCGATGAGCTCGATGGTGGCGTCGATGATGCGCTGGACGCTCGCTTCGCCGCGCTCGCGCCGGCGGTCCTTGGGCGCGGCGTCGTTCGCCGCACCCTTGGCCGCCTTGCTTTTTCCCGCATCCGGAGTGGCTATGCGTTGCGCCATTGTCGTCAGGCCTTTCCCCGGCGGCCGAAACATCCCGCCGCTGCCTTGGCATGCCGGCGCCCTGCGGACTCACAGCGCCGGGCGTGTCCCGGCATTCGTGTACCACTGACCACGAGCCGTCTCATAGGCCATACCCGCCCGGAACACGTCAGCGTCGCTATAGGTGCGGCCGACAATCTGGATGCCTGTCGGCACGCCGTTGGCGGCGCGGCCCGACGGGATCGACAGAACCGGGCAGCGGCTCAGCATGTTGAACGGCGTCGTCATCACCCAGCCCAGCGACGGGTTCACCTCTCGTCCATTGATCTCGACCTTGCCTTTGGTCTGATCGAATTCCGCCGGCACTGCGGGAAGCGCATTGGTCGGGCAGATCAGCACGTCGTATTTTTCCAGCAAAGGCCCCAGCGTCAGGTACATCCTGGCCGCCACATCGAGCGTCGCGACAAAATCCGTCGCCTTCGACTTCTGCCCGTCCTGCGCGAACTGCCTGGCATAGCTGGTCATGTCCTTGCCGTTCTTGGCGAGCAGCGGCGACAGCGAGGCGCCGAAGAGATGTTCGAGATAGGCCATGCCGGCCTTGAGCACCTCGTCGCCCCAGCCGAGGTCCACCTCCTCGACGGTGGCGCCGAGCGAGCGGAACACATCGCAGGCAGCGAGCGTGTTCTTGCGCACGTCCGCATCCACCTCGAAGGACCCGAGATCCATGGAGAATGCGATCTTCCAACCCTTGATCGGCTTGTAGTCGAGCGGCAGGCGCAGTTTCGGGCGCAGCGTGGCGATGTCGAGCGGGCTCGGCCCGGCCATGACGTTCTGCAGCAGGATCGCATCCCCGACGTTTCGGGCCAAGGGCCCGGTGTGGCAGAAAAAATCGAGATTGAACGGCGGCTCATCGGGATTGCGGCCGTAAGGCGGCTTGAAGCCGACCAGGCCGCAGGCCGAGGCAGGGATGCGGATTGAGCCCGCTATGTCCGAGCCGGTTGCGATCGACGACGTGCCGGAGGCCAGCGTTGCCGCCGAACCGCCCGACGAACCGCCCGGCGTGAAATCCGGGTTCCAGGGGTTGCGCGTGACGCCCCAGCGCTTCGACCAGGTATAACCGGCGCAGCTGAATTCGGGCGTCGCGGTGCGGGCGTGGACGATGCCGCCGGCCTTCATGACACGCTCGTTCATGGTCGAGGTATGGCCGCCAATGGCGTCCCCGGACAGCAGCGAGCCATGCGAGGTCGGCTTGCCCTTGATGTAGCTCTCATCCTTGATGCCGATCGGCAGGCCCTCGAGCGCGCCGGTCCTGGCGCCTCTGGCGTATTTCGCCTCGGCTTTTCTGGCGAGATCCATCGCCTCGTCGAAATGCGTGAAGGTGAGGCAGTTGATCGTCGCCTTGGTTGCCTCGGCGCGGCGGATGGTGGCCTGCATCAGTTCCAGAGGCGACAGTTTCTTCGCCTTGAACAGCCGCAACGCCTCGCTGGCCGGCATGTAGCAAAGGTCGAGATCGGACATAAAAAATCTCCCGCGGCGGCTTTACGGCATCTGGCATTGGGGATGGCCGAGCCGCGATGCGCGGCCCGATGTTGGTCAGCTTCGGCCGGCGGCGCTGCTATTTCTGCAGATCGGTCCAGATCCTGGTGTAGAGCGCCTGGACGTCGGCGGGACAGGCCGACATGAATTGGCCCTTGTCGGCAAATTCGGCCGGAACATCCACTTCGGGCGCGCCCTTCATATCGGCCGGCAGGAAGGGCTCGGAGCCCTTGATGCCATTGGCGTAGTGCGCGAAGGCCGAGATCATCGCTGCATTCCTGGGGTCCATGATGAAATTCTGGAAGAGCTTGGCGTTCTCGACGTTCTTGGCATCCTTGAGCACCGCGACATTGTCCATCCAGATTGGAAAGCCCTCCTTGGGATAGCCGTAGACGATCTTGTCGTTCTCCAGCCGCTCGCGCAGCGATATGCCGTTCCAGTTGACGCCGGCGGCAATGTCGCCCCTGCCGAGACCGTCGACGGCCGCATAGTCGAGCGACAGCCATTTCGCTTTCGCCTCGATGAGCTTGTCATGCACCTTTTTCAAAAGCACCTTGTCGTCGGTGCAGTACTTACCGCCCTCATAGGCAATGGCGAGGAACATGATGTCTCCCATTTCGGGCACGACATTGATCTTGCCCACGAGTTCCGGCGGCGGATCGAGGAAAATCGCCGAGGTGTTCGGATCGCCCGCATAGACCGATTTGTTGACCGAGATGCCGGTCGTGCCCCATTGCCACGGCACCGAATATTTGCGGCCGGGGTCGAACGGCACGTCGACCCATCTCGGATCGACGTTTCTAAAGTTCTCCATCGTGTTGGGATCGGTTTCCAAGAGCAGGCCTTCGCTGATCCAGATCGGCATCACGCTGGCCGATGGAACGACGATGTCATAGCCGGAAGCGCCCTGGCGGACCTTGGCCAGAGCCGTATCGTTGGAATCGTAGTCGGTGACGGTAACCTTGACCTTGTAGGTTTCCTCGAACTTCTTGATCAGGTCCGGGCTGGTGTAGTTGCCCCAATTGTAGATTTGGAGTTCGCCCTCGGCGCGGGCAATGCCGGTCATCGCCAGCAGCGACAGGCCGAGCGCCGTGGCGGTCGATTTCAACTGCATGCTTGTGTCTCCCATTGTTGGGACCGGCGGGATTGCGCCTCGAGCCCCTAAGTTCCCTTCGTCCTGGTGATCATTCACTGGCGAATGCCGGCTGACCAACTCGGTATCTCGGGCAACGGTATTAATTACTAAACATACAGTCAATATCTTTTAGCGACACAACTGCATCATCGGCACCGGCAGTGCGCCGGCGAAGCCGACATGATATGGTCAAGGTTGGGCCATTGATGAATTGGGGCAAGCCGTGGCGTGAGCGCCGCAGCCTGCAGGGCTTGGATCACGGTCATGCGCCTTTTTCTGGCGGTCGTGCTGCTGATGACCATGGCGCTCTTCTCCGCTGCGCGCGGCGAAGAGCGGATAGCGCTGGTTGTCGCCAATCCGGCCTATGAGGGCTCACCGGCAATCGCCAACGCCGACCTCAGTGCCGAACTCGTTGCAGCGACACTACGATCGCTTGGCTTCACCGTCCGGCAGGTGTCGGATGGCGACCGCGCCGATGTCGCGCGCGCCATGCATGATTTCGCCCAATCCCTGGCCAATCCGGACTCAATCGGCATCTTCTACTATGTCGGCCACACCGCGCAGGCCAACGGCAGGAACTATTTACTGACGCGCGGCACCCGGATCGATTCAAAGGAAACGGTCGACCAGACGGCATTGCCCCTCGATCTGTTCATGCAGGCGCTCGAGGCAACCCCGACATTGAAGGTGGTTCTGCTCGACAATCCCGGCGATGGCCACAACCCTACTTCCGGCGTGATGCAGGGTCTGGCGGCGGTCGATCCCCTCACCCACGCCATCGTCGCCCTGTCGGCCAAACCCGGAACCGTTGCACTGGACGAAGCCCGCCCCGTCACCGTATTTGCCGATGCGCTCACCGCTGCGCTGGTCAAGCGCGGCGCGGACATAGCCATCATCCTCGCCTCGGTCAGGCAAACCACTATCGACAAAACGTCAGGCGCCCAGTGGCCATGGATGGCATATGGCCGCTCGGCAGACGCTGCCTTTGTGCTGACGCCGGACCAGGTGGCCGGCGCGGCACCGGCGCTGCCGCTTGTGCCGGAACCGGCACCGCCGGCGATGGCGAGCGGCGGCTACATCTCCGGGAGTGGCGGTTGGGAGCCTGATGGCAGCGACTACGCCGATGGCAGCGGTCAGGAGCCCTACCCCATGGACGTTGCACCGGGCTCCGGCAGTCCCGATGCCGCGATGGGCGACAGCGCCAAGGAGGCGGCGCTCTACGAGGAATACAAACGCCAGGAACAGCAGCGCCAATTGCAGGAAGAGCAGGCTCGGCAACGATACGAAGAGGAAAAGCAACGTCTTGAAGACGCGGCTGCGGCCGCTGCCCAGAACAATCTCGGCGGGACCTATCCGCAGGATGGCGGAGCCACCGGCGCCGAACCGCCCCCCGATAAGGCAGGGATCCCCCCTGAGGACGGCATGACATCGGCCCCGCCACCCGCGACCGGCGCCGAAAGTCAGCCGGAGGCGCAGGCGCAACCGAAACCAGCGCCGCCGCCCATCGACCAGGCGCAAAGCCCTCCTTCCGGCGGCGCCCTTCCACAACCCGAGACGGGCGCTGTCGAGGTGGTGCGCCATCCAACCATCGATGCGCCGGATGAGATTGTCGCCGGCGGGACGGTGACCGTTTCGATCGCTCTGACCGAGGAGCAATTGACGCCCGAAGTGAAGGTAAAGGCAGCGCCGGGCTCGTCGGTGACAGAAGATGGCGCCCTGGCCATGGCGATGCCGGCGGGAGCCGAGCAATGGCCGATCGATATCGATCTGTTCGCCTCCGGCTTCGATCTCGCTGACGGCGGCAAATGGAGCCGACGGACGACGCTCTACCGCCAGGGCGACAGCGACTTCGTCCGCTTCGACGTCAAGGCGCGGCCGATCGCCAAGGACAGCAAGCCGGCCCAGTTCATCGCGCGCATCTACAGCGCCGGGAGGTTCCTGGGATCGGCATCGCGGTCCGTTGTCATCCGTCGCACGGCGCCTGTCGAGGCAGCCGCTCGGAGCGCCGCAGCCGAACGCTCCGCAGCACCTGCCATGCTGATGCTGGCCGCAGCGCCGCCGCAACCGGCGGTGACAGGCGATGTCACGCTTGGCGGCGCGGGCGGCGATGACGTTCCCGATCTCGACGTGACCATCCTCTATGACGATCCGAGCGGGCTGGGTTCGGGGCAGATCATCATCCATTCGCCGCATCTGGCCGGTCCGGTGACCGATACCTTCTCGACGCCACCTGAGATGGCGGCGTGGCTGGACTCCGAATACCGCCGCCTGCTGCAGCTCGGCCTGAGCTTGCGCGGCGCGGTTTCGCTGCAGCAGCCTGCCGCAAGCAGCGATCCGGGCGCGCAAAAGCGCTTTGTCACGCTGGCCGCCGAAGGTTTTGGCGATGCGCTCTACCGCGACTATGTGCCGAAAGCGTTCAAGGACGTGTTCTGGTCGCTGCGCGGCAAAGGCGAGCTGCATTCGATCCAGATCACCTCGAACAGCCCGACACTGCCCTGGGAATTGATCCGTCCGCGCAGCGTCGACGGCGCTATAGCCGACGGTTTTCTCGGCATGGGCTACCGGCTGGCGCGCTGGGCTCCGCGCAGCAGTGCCTCACAGGTCGACAACCCGCTCGACCGCATGACCTTCACCGGCGTCGCGGCCGTCGCGCCCTCCTATGTCGACAAGCAGTCGCTGCGCTTTCAGCAGGACGAGATCGCGGCACTGAGCAAGCTTGCCGGCTACCGCCGCTTCGATGGCGATTTCATCTCTTTCGAGAAACTGGTCGGTGAAGTCTCGACCGGTTTCATTCATTTCTCCGGTCACGGCGAGGTCAACCAGCCGAGCAGCGGCCGGCCGGTCTTTGCCATCGATCTCGTCGATCAGTCGCTCGACCCGGATACATGGGCTGCGTTGGTCGCGACCGCGCATGGCAAGGGCAATCCGTTCTACTTTTTCAACGCCTGCGACACCGGCCGTTCGCAGATGCTCGGCGGCTTCGTGCAGGGCTGGGGTCCGGCAGTGCTGGCGGGCGGCGCTTCCGGCTTCATCGGCGGCATGTGGCCACTGACCGACCGCGCGGCAGCGGCCTTCTCGACCGATTTCTATGGCGGCATCAGCACGCGGATCACGGACGGGCCGGTCTATCTGGCCGAGATCCTGCAGGATGTCCGCAGAGAATTCTACCAGACCGGCGATCCGACCTATCTCGCCTACACATTCTACGGCAACGCCAACCTGAGGATTGTCGCGCAGTAGGCGACGGATCTTCGTTTGCAGATTGGCTTCAGCCTACAACGCGTTTTGGGGGCATGGCACGCCGGCGCCGCCGCAGCGTGAGGCCATCGGCCTGGAGCTCATGTCTTCGGACTGCCGCACAAGCTCCGCAAACAGAAGGGCGAAACTTCCCATCACAAGGAAGACGATAATCAGGCGTGTCACCGGCAATAGACAGGTCTCGACTGGCTAGCCCCCCAGCCACCCATCCTCTGTCGGCTAACATGATCGATCAGGCTTTACGAGTGTTTAAGCTCGCTCTTAACCATTACATTCGCCGTTCCGGCGACATGAAGCGCGAGCCGCCGATTTCGTTTCGCCGCGGCCGCAACTGCGCCGGACGATGCCTCCCTTTGCAGATGCGCTTGCCCATGCTACCCCACGCAACCGCCGCCGACCGCCATCGGCCGACCGCCATCGGAATGTCATGAGCAAAGCCAATCTCGCCTTCGTCTCCTCCGACACTGCCGATGCCAAGGCGGCGATGGAGAGCCTGTCGGCCCGCTATGGCCAGGCATCCTTCGACGACGCCCAGGTGGTGGTGGCGCTGGGTGGCGACGGCTTCCTGCTGCAGACCTTGCGCGACACGATGAGCACGGGAAAGAAGGTCTACGGCATGAACCGTGGCACCATCGGCTTCCTGATGAACGAGTACCGCGTCGGGGGCCTCACCGAGCGCATCGCGGCCGCCGTCGCCGAAACGATCCGCCCGCTGGAAATGCTGGCGTTGACGCATGAGGGGGAGACGGTTTCGGCACTCGCCATCAACGAGGTGGCGCTGTGGCGTCAGTCCTACCAGACGGCAAAGATCCGCATCACCGTCGACGAGCAGGTCCGCATCGAGGAACTGAACTGCGACGGCGTGATGATCGCGACGCCGGCCGGCTCCACCGCGTACAATCTTTCGGCGCACGGGCCGATCCTGCCGCTGGATGCGCCGTTGCTCGCGCTGACCCCGGTCAGCCCGTTCCGGCCGCGCCGTTGGCGGGGTGCCTTGTTGTCAAACAAGGCGACCGTACGCTTCGATATTCTGGAGTCGGAAAAGCGCCCGGTGAACACCGCCGCCGACCACACCGAGGTCAAGGCGGTGGCTTCCGTAACGGTCCGCGAATCGCCGACTGCGACGGCGACGCTGCTGTTTGATCCCAACCATTCGTGGAACGAACGCATTCTCGCCGAGCAATTTCGCTATTGAGCCGGCGCAAAGAGTGACTACCTAATTAAGCATCGCGATTAAGCTTACGTTTTCACAATCGTGCCAATCCCGCCCGTTTCTGTTGACAAATCGCGGGCTTGCGCCTAATCGCAATACCAATCTTGCAGGCACGCTGTGCTTGCCGCGACGGATGCCGTTGCGCTTCCCCGAACCAGCCAAAGACAGCAACTCTTGTCCTCAGACACCACGACCGCTCCAGAAGCGTTGACCTTTTCAGACCTCGGCCTGTCGCCGAAGGTCCTTTCCGCAGTCACCGATGCCGGCTACACCGTGCCGACGCCGATCCAGGCTGGCGCTATCCCGCATGCCTTGCTCGGCAAGGATATTCTGGGCATAGCACAGACCGGCACCGGCAAGACGGCCTCCTTCGTGCTGCCGATGCTGACCCGCCTCGAAAAAGGCAGAGCCCGTGCCCGCATGCCGCGCACGCTGATCCTCGAGCCGACGCGCGAGCTCGCCGCGCAGGTCGAAGAGAATTTCATCAGATACGGCAAGAACCACAAGCTCAACATCGCGCTGCTGATCGGCGGCGTCTCCTTCGACGAGCAGGACAAGAAGCTGGAGCGCGGAGCCGACGTGCTGATCGCCACGCCCGGCCGTCTGCTCGATCACCGCGAGCGCGGCAAGCTGTTGCTCAACGGCGTCGAGATCCTCGTCATCGACGAGGCCGACCGCATGCTGGACATGGGCTTCATCCCCGACATCGAGCGCATCTGCGAGATGATCCCGTTCACCAGGCAGACGCTGTTCTTCTCGGCGACCATGCCGCCGGAGATCACCAAGCTCACCGAGAAATTCCTGCATGCGCCGGTGCGCGTCGAGGTTTCCAAGGCGGCATCCGCTGCCACCAACATCATCCAGCGCCTGGTCAAGTCCGGCTCCAAGCCGTGGGACAAGCGCGAGACGCTACGCAATCTGATAAAGGCCGAAGACGCCGAGCTGAAGAACGCTATCATTTTCTGCAACCGCAAGGTCGAGGTCGCGGAGCTGTTCCGCTCGCTGCTGAAGTATGATTTCGACGCCGGCGCCCTGCATGGCGACATGGACCAGCGCGCCCGCATGCAGATGCTGGCCAATTTCCGCGATGGCAAATTGCGCTATCTCGTGGCGTCCGACGTCGCCGCGCGCGGCCTCGACATTCCCGACGTCAGCCACGTCTTCAACTACGACGTGCCGATCCACGCCGAAGACTATGTCCACCGCATCGGCCGCACCGGCCGCGCCGGACGCTCGGGCAAATCCTTCACCATCGCCACCAAGTCCGACACCAAATACATCGACGCCATCGAGCGGCTGATCGGCAACAAGATCGAGTGGCATGACGGCGACCTGTCGACCGTGGTCGCCAGCGAAGGCGGCGAGGACGAAGCGCCCCGCCGTGGCCGTGGCGCTCCGCGCCGCGCCGGCCGCAAGGACGAGGACCGCAAGGCCCATGATCGCAAGGAGGGTGGCGAGCGCAAGCCGCGCGAACGCCATGCCAAGCGCAGCGACGACGCGCCAGCGGCAGATGCCGCGCGCGAGGAACAGCCGGTGGTAGCCGAGGCCGCGGTCGCCGACATCGGCGAACGGCATCAGCGCAAGGAAGCGATCCGCTCCGAAAACAGCGACCGCAAGGTCTCCGATCGCAACAACGAGAACCGCGCCCCGGAACGCGGCGACACAAGGCCGCAGCGCGCCAGCAACAGCCGCCCTGCCCGCGGCAACAACCGCGGTGAAGACAATGACGGCACCGTCGGCTTCGGCGACGACATGCCGGCCTTCATGAAGATCGTCGCCAAGGTCTGATTCCATGAGCCGCGGCGTCCCGAGGACGCGCGGCTTTCCAGGACGCGATTGGGATGCGAGATCTGGAGCCCGCTCAGGATCAATCAGCGCCATGCGCGGTAATCGCAAGACAGGCTCGATCTGCCCGATCTCTTCCGGCCTGGAGCGCTTCAAATACCCGTCGATGCTACAGGCTTTTGAGTTCCAGGCGGGATGCCAATAAATCCAGAAATGCCCGAACCTTGGCCGAAGATGACCGGCCTTCCTGCCACAAGGCATGGATCGGCACCGGTGCCGGCTCGAATTCCGTCAAAACCAGTTCGACGAGACCGTCGTCGACCAAATGTCTTATCTGCCACAGAGGCGAGAAGCCCAAACCCAGTCCGTGGATTGCGGCGGCATAGACCGAGGTCATCAGATTGGAGCGAAAAGCGCCTGCGACCTTCACGGTCCGGGGTTTCCCGTCGATCTGAAACGTCCATTCACCTGGACGCTCGTTAGCGGTTCTGATGATGCAACTGTGCTCACTCAGCTGGAAGGGATGGGCCGGCCGGTCGCACCGCGCGAAATAGGAAGGCGCGCCGAACACAACGCGCCGCAACGCTCCCAGGCGTTTGGCTTTCAAGTTAGAATCCGGCAAATCGCCGATGCGTATTGCCAGGTCGAGACCTTCGGCGCCAAGATCGGCAAATCCATCGGAAAGTTGAAGATCGACCTCGACCCGGGGAAATGTCCGCATGTATTCCGCGATGACAGGCATCAGGACGTTCGGGCCAAACAGAACCGGCGCCCCGATGCGCAGGACGCCTGCCGGCTCCGATCGTTGATTGATCGCCTGAAGTCTTGCGTCGTTTATTTCGTCGACCGCGGGTTTGATCCGGTTGAAAAAGGCTGCTCCGACTTCACTTGGTGTCGAGCGACGCGTTGTCCTGTGGATCAGCTCGACGCCGACTGATTGCTCCAGTGCCGCCAGGGACCGGCTGACCGACTGCAGCGAGCGGTTCAGCCGATGTGCGGCAGTCGTCAGACTTCCATGCTCGACGATCGCGATGAAAGCCTCGAAATCGTCCATCCGGCTCATGCATTCTCCCGACATTCGACATAATATATCGCAAAAACGGGTAATTGTAACGACAATTGCGACGTCGTACCTCTCTGCAAGTTGTCCCGCGAGGACAGGCTTGATGGAAGGAAATCGTCATGCAAGTAGCCAATCCAACTGTTCTGGTTGTTGGTGCCACAGGCCGAGTTGCGGGACTTGTCGTGCCTGAACTTGTCCGCCGCAATGCCAATGTTCGAGCGCTCGTTCGCGACCCTGCGAATGCCGAAAAGGCCCGGAAGGTGGGGGCATCCGAGGTTGCGACAGGAGATTTGCGAAATCGTCAGAGCCTCGAAAGGGCGGTCGCGGGCGTCGACGGCGTCTTTCACATTGGGCCGGCTTTTGCTCCCGATGAAGCAGCCATGGGCGTTGCCATGGTTGAGGCCGCCACGCGAGCAGGAGTTCGAAAGTTCGTCTTCTCGTCGGTGATCCAGCCTACCAATACGCGACTGAAGAACCATGCCAGCAAGGTGCCTGTCGAGGCTGCTCTCTACTCGACGACGATGGAATATACGATTCTGCACCCTGCCAATTTCATGCAGAACCTCGCAGCGGCCTGGCCGTCCGTCGTTGAACATGGTGTTTTCTCGGAACCGTTTCCAAAGACGGCGAAGCTGGCCCGCGTCGACTACCGCGATGTCGCTGAGGTGGCGGCGATCGCCCTAACCGAAGCGCGATTGTCCTACGCGACCCTCGATCTGTGCGCTGACGGCATGCACAGCCGGGAAGACATCGTTGCGATGATGAGTGAGGAACTTGGCAGACCCATCTCTTCTGGTGAGCCGACATTTGGCGAGTGGGCGGCCGAGGCACGCCTTCCCTACAATGACCGCCAAATGCAGGTGCTGGCCAAAATATACGCCCACTATGCCCACTATGGCCTTGGCGGAAACAGTCTGACATTGCGCGCCGCCCTGGGCCGCGAACCGCGTTCGTTGCGCGGCTTTATTCGAAACCTTGCCCAGCAAATGGCGCAGGCCGCCTGACTGCGCCCAGCCGCGCATACTTCCACTTTTCGAGAAGGAGATAGGTGATGCGACCGTCATCCCACAAGGTTTTGAAATCGAGGAAGCTACCGGCCTCCTACAATGCGCTGGTAATGCCATTCGTACTTTCCATCCTGATGTCGTGCATTGTTTCCGCGGTAGCGACGCTGATCAATGCGGGCTGGACAACCGGTTTCGTGGCGACCTGGCCGTATGCATGGGGAGCATCATGGCTAGTGGGCTTTCCAAGTCTGCTGCTGGTCTTGCCGATCGTGCGCCGTATCGTTGCGGCAATTGTCGATCAGCCGACCTCGTAGGCCTTGATTACGGAGTCCGACATGCCAAACAAGAACGGCCCTTGCGGGCCGCTTTTACCTTCGACTGACGGCTCGCAGCGCCATTGTCGACTTCCGCGACCAGATACCTGTCTTCATGCGGGCAGCCTTCATGCGCGCCGGCCCTCATGCCGATCGTCGTCCGAGCCTGACTCCCGAGCGCTCTCAAATGCAGCCGGCCAGCTTGCACTCTTGGCACGCTCCTATCCTGGCCCGTCCGTCACATCGGGCCGGGCATCATCTTGGTCGGGTTTTCCAGCATCGGAAACTCTGCCTTGCTGCATTTCACGTTCGGGTTGGTCGGACTGAACATGCCGTTCGGATTGTCTCTGAACAGCCAGGCATGAAGGTCGTAGTGGACGAACTCCCTCGGAATGAGCGGATAGTGCCCTTCCATCGGTCCCATGAAGGTCTGGCCAAATAGTTTTGGAGGTTCCTTGGTGTCTGGCGTCAGGGGCACCAGCCATTCCACGCCAACCAATTTCAAGCCTTTCTTGGTCGGCTCGTAGATCAGCACATTGGGGCGCATCGGATCGAGTTTCTGACCGACACTCGGGACGTTGACGAAATGGATGCCCATAGCGCCCTTCGGATAGTCCATTGCGCCCTCGATCCTGTCCCCGCTGTAATAGACGCACCCGACAGTCGACAGATAAAGGTCGCGGACGGCGACCGTGTAGTCTTCATATTTGGCGAGCGATTTCTTCAACGCTTCGATGTCGGCTTTGTTGGCGTCCTCGGCTCGAGCCGTGGCCGCCGCGCACCAAGCAGAGACCAGACCTGTCAAAATGAGGACGCCGCAACGCCCAAGACGAGCTGTTCTTGTCATGCATTCCTCCCAGATTTCCTTATCTGGCCGTGCAGGACCGGGGCCGACTAAGTGACTGCATGGCCGTTTGTATCGCCCCATCCCCTCTGGAACCGCACCAATGCTAATCCCTTCCAAGGCCTCCGGAAAGGGATTATTAGAAATCTCTAATGCGTTAGACCTTTTGGCGGACCACAGGAGCCCAAAAAGAAAGCGGCCCCTTGCGGGGGCCGCCTTCGCATTTCGATGCCGAACAATTCAGGTCAGCGGCGAAAGCTGGATCTCGACGCGCCGGTTCTGCGCACGGCCGGCCGCCGTTCCGTTGGACGCGATCGGACGGGTCTTGCCGAATCCGGTGACGGCGAAGCGGCGCGAATCGACACCTTGGCCTGAGAGATAGTTGGCGACCGCCAATGCGCGGCGCTGCGACAGATCGAAATTGTGTTCGTCGCCACCGGTCGAATCGGTATGGCCGAACACGTCGACCGTGGTCTGCTTGAACTTCTTCAGCACCAGCGCAACCGAGTTCAGCACCTGGTAGAAGCCGGGCTTCACCGCATCCTGGTCGACGTTGAAAGTAATGTCGGACGGCATGTTGAGGATGATCTGGTCGCCGGTGCGGGTGACGCTGACGCCGGTGCCTTCGAGCTGGCGGCGCAGTTCAGCCTCGTTCTGGTCCATGGTCGCGCCGATGGCGCCGCCGGCCAGGGCGCCAAGGCCGGCGCCGGCTGCGGTGTTCGAAACCTTCTGCTCCCCGGTGTACGGATCGGTCGTGGTGCAGGCACTCACCAGCACAGCCGTCGCAACGGCGACGAGCACAGTCTTTTTCATAAGGATCGTCCCTCTCCAAAGCGCGGCCTTTGCGGCTCGCGCATATAAGCCCTTCTCCGGTCTTGTAACATGAAATGCGGCGAAAAACCGAGCGGCGAAAGCGGCTTCTCCCCGCTCGCGCCACACTTCCGCTTCGGTGGCTGGTGCTGGCCTACCAGAGGTTCTTGCCGTCAATGACGACCACCTCGACCTTGTCGAGGTCGAAATCGTCGAACAGCCGCGAATTGACTGAGATCTTGGGATTGTCGAAGTCCGGTTTTCCGGTCGACCAGTCCGGCGTTTCGGTGAAGGTGCCGCAGCCGCAAATGGCGCAAAACCCGTGTTTGACGGTCTTCGATCCCCATTGATAGAAGGAAACGTTTTCCGGCGAGCTGGTGAGCTTGAATTGCGACGGAACGTAGTAAGCCCACAGCGAACCGCGCTTGGAGCAGAACGAGCAGGTGCATTGTGTTACCGTCTCGGGCGCCTGCGAAACCTCGAACGTCGTCGCCTTGCAATGACAGCTGGCCTTGATGGTCATGAAAAGCTTTCCTCTCCGTTGCCCGCCACCCATGCGGCAAGGCACCATAAAGGAAGGCTCCTGACAACTGTCTGTCAGCAGGCTCCGGTCGATCGAGCCGAGCGGCGCTCTGGCTGAAGCAGGCCCGTCGTCACCTCCCAATCGTCGTCACCTGCCGATATAGGCGGCCAGTTCGTCCGGCGTCCCGTTTGGGAAAGCCTGTTTCAGAAAATCCAGGAACGCCGACACGCGCGCGCTGAGCAGCCGCCGGGAGGGGTAGAGCGTCCATAGAGAAATTTCGGGGCCGTCAATATCCCCCCAATTCACCAGTGTGCCGTCAGCCAGGTCGTGGGCCACCAACGAAATGGGAAGCCGTCCTGCGCCGATGCCGGCTCGCACCGCATCCCGGACCATGATGAGCGTCGACAAGGCGAGGACCGGCTCGATTCTAAGTGTTGCCCGGCCACCTGGTGTCTTCACCTGCCATGTTTGCCGCTCGCCTGTCCCGCGCGCAACGCCAGGAGCGGCGAGCCCATCGGCCGGGCGAGGAAGGTCCGGGCTCGCCACAACGACCAGGCGGTCGCGGAGAAACGCCCGTCCGACCAGGCTTTCATCGGGATCCGGATTGACCCGGATTACCAGATCGTAGCCTTCCTCGATCATGTCGACATGCCGGTCTTCGGTGGTCACTTCAAGCCTCACCTCAGGATACCTCAGGGCAAATCCCGCGGCGATCCTCCCCATTGCAGTCTGCGAAAAATGCAAAGGCGCGCTGATCCGCAATCTGCCCTTGGGTCTCTGGCCGCCCGAGGCAATCGCCGATGCCGTCTCGTCCAGCTCGGCAAGCAACGCCCCCGTCCGCTCGAAGAGCGCCCGTCCTTCTTCGGTCAGCTTCAGGTTACGCGCACCCCGTTCGAACAGACGCAGATCGAGACTGCTTTCCAATTCGCCAACGCGCCGGGACAATGTTGCCTTGGGCCGGCCGGTGGACCTTGCCGCTTTGCCGAAGCCGCCATGGCGAGCCACGAGGTTAAAATCGGCAAGGGCTAAAAGATCCATGACTGTCCCACCAGTGAGACGACGTGTCTAAAATTGCCGTCTACTGGGCTCTTTGTGAGCCACACATATTGGGGCTGTCAAGCAACCCAACAGGAGAAATTCCATGACCATTCTCGTTACCGGCGCCACCGGCAATATCGGCCGCCAAGTCGTCGAACAGCTCGCCAAGCGCGGCGCCGATGTGCGTGCTCTCGTGCGCGATCCGTCGAAAACCAGTTTTCCGGCAGGCGTATCCGTCGTGCAAGGCGACTTTCTCGATGTCGATTCGCTGCGCAAAGCCATGTCTGGCGTTTCCACGCTGTTCCTCTTGAACGCCGTGGTGCCGGACGAATTCACCCAGGCTTTGATCGCCTTGAATGTCGCCCGATCGGCCGGCATCGAGCGGATCGTCTATCTCTCGGTGATCCACGCTGACGTCTATGTGAACGTGCCGCATTTCGCGGGCAAGTTCGGCGTGGAGCGAATGATCGAACAGATGGACTTCAAAGCTACGATCTTGCGCCCGGCCTACTTCATCCAGAACGATCTGACGGTCGAAGACGTCATCACCGGCTACGGCACCTACCCAATGCCGATCGGCCCCAAGGGTCTCGCCATGATCGATGCCCGCGATATCGCCGAGATCGCCGCTCTTGAGCTGCTGCGTCGCGAACGGTCCAAGGAGCCGCTTGCGTTCGAGAGGATCAACCTCGTCGGTCCGCAGACACTGACCGGGACGGACATTGCCGCAATCTGGTCAGACGTACTCGCCCGCCCGATCAGCTACAGCGGCGACAATACGGAGGGTTTTGAGCAAAATCTCAAGCAGTTCCTGCCCGCCTGGATGGCCTACGACATGCGCCTGATGGGCGAGCGTTTCTTTACCGACGGGATGCTGCCCGAGACCGGCGACGTCGAGCGCCTGACGGCACTTCTGGGTCGCCCACTGCGGCCGTATCGCGACTTCGCCTCAGCACTCGCTGCTTCCGTCTGACGCAAGCGCCTTCAGCACCAAGGCCGGCCTTCCGATGAGAACTGCCAACAGAACTCAGTAGGAACGCGGTGGCACGAACAGGCAGATCGTCTTGCCTGCGTCGAGGCCGGCCTGGTGCGCGCACCAGTGGAAATCGCCGTCGGGTGAGTCCTTGACCCGCTTGTCGCTCATCGGAACGACCTCCCCCGTTCCGGCGATGACATAGCCCTCCGGCTTTTCCAGCACCTCGCCGGTATGGGTGGTGCGGCAGTCGTAGTTTGCACAGCAGGCGAAGGGATAACTCCAGCCTTGCGGCTTCGCCGCCGTGGGCTTGGCGTCATGGGCGAAGGCGGGTGCGGTCAGCACCGCCATCGCAAGCATCGCGATGGCAAAGATCGGGGTCACGAACATTGAAAACAGGAGTCGGCCAGCCGGTTGAACGGCTCTGGCCGATCGGAGAGTGGCAGCAGACATGGAGCGTTCCTTTCAAACGAGCATCAAGCGTTTCGCTTGCCCGTTCCCGGAACGTGTCTTCCCAGTGGCCGGATCGTCAGGTCGCAGATATATGCCGCGTCCGGCCATAAATGCTTTTTCTCTTCCAGCCCTCGGATGCTGGGCTGATTCCTTGGCCGGCGCAAGAAGTTGCTGCGCGAGGCCGCACATCTACGCCGCTATCTGCAACCGCTGACGAGATCCAAGGCCAGGCTCAAATCCCGGCAGACGGACAACGAAACAACGGGATTGGCCGTATGTGGTTCCAGCCTATACGTCGCCTGGACCGGCGATCACATGCCCTTCATATTGCGGCAAGTCGTCGGCGATGGTGAACCATGGCGCTTTGGAGCCGACGAAGATGTGCGCGGTCGGCCGGATCGTCGGATCGTCGACCAGCGTGCCCATGGCGACATGGACATAGGCGCCGTCGCGGACCAGCGAATACAGCAACGAGCCGCAGCGGCTGCAATGCGCATCGTGGCCGCTGTCATCGCCGAAATGGATGAGCCCGTGATGCCCTTCGGCAAGGGCAAGTTTCTCGCGCTCGATGCCGGCGAAGGGCTTGAAGGCGGAACCTGTGGTGCGCCGGCAGTTCGAACAATGGCAGTTGGCGGCATAGACGAACTCGTCCGCCACTTCATACTGGACCGCGCCGCAAAAGCATTTGCCGGTGAGCCTGCGAGTCATGGTTCCTCCTTCGCTCCCCCGCCCAGGGATGTTCTTATTCAAGTCAGCCGAGTCGAAAGTGGCGGAAGCGCAGGAATCAGCCATTCGCAGGCCGGCCTCACCTGAATATGGACATATCCTAGTCGAGGTCGGCCACGGCTTCACCGGCACCGCCCTCGATGCGCTGCGACAACGAAGCTTCCATGAAGTCGTCGAGGTCGCCGTCGAGCACGCTCGACGGGCTGGTGCTCTCGACGCCGGTGCGCAGGTCCTTCACCAACTGGTAGGGCTGCAGCACATAGGAACGGATCTGGTGACCCCAGCCGATGTCGCTCTTCGACGCTTCTGTGGCATTGGCCACCGCTTCGCGCTTCTTCAGCTCTTCCTCGTAAAGGCGCGAGCGCAGCATTTCCCAGGCCTTCGCCTTGTTCTTGTGCTGCGAGCGTTCGGCCTGGCAGGCAACCGCGATGCCGGTGGCGATATGGGTGATGCGAACCGCCGAGTCCGTGGTGTTGACGTGCTGGCCGCCCGAACCGGATGAGCGGTAGGTGTCGATGCGTACATCCGATTCCGAGACGTCGATCTCGATCCTGTCATCGACGACCGGGTAGACCCAGACGCTGGAGAACGACGTGTGGCGGCGCGCATTGCTGTCATAGGGTGAAATGCGGACCAGGCGATGAACGCCCGACTCGGTCTTCAGCCAGCCATAGGCATTGTGGCCCTTGATCAGGAGCGTGGCGGACTTGATGCCGGCCTCTTCGCCGTCATGGACTTCCAGCACTTCGACCTTGAAACGGCGACGCTCGGCCCAGCGCGTGTACATGCGCAGAAGCATCGAGGCCCAGTCCTGGCTCTCGGTGCCGCCGGCGCCGGCATGGACTTCGAGATAGGTGTCGTTGGCGTCTGCCTCGCCCGACAGCATCGTCTCGACCTGGCGGGCCTTGGCCTCGCCCTGCATCGAGCGGAGGGCTGCTTCCGCCTCGGCGATCACGCTCTGGTCGCCCTCTTCCTCACCCAGTTCGATCAGGCCGATATTGTCTTCCAGCGCCTGGGTCAGGCTTTTGACGCCGGCGATCCCGTCTTCGAGGCCCTGGCGCTCGCGCATCAGCTTTTGCGCTTCCAGCGGATCATTCCAGAGGCTGGAATCCTCGGCGCGCACGTTCAGGTATTCAAGCCGCTTTATAGCCTGATCCCAGTCAAAGATGCCTCCTCAGCAGGGTGATCGCCTGCCTGATCTCGTCGACAATATTCTGCGTTTCCGCGCGCATGGCTGGTTGTTCCGTCCTGTTTTCGAAGTGGCGCTTGGGTCGGCGCGATACATAGGCACGGCATTGCTGCCTGTAAAGCGAAATGGGCCGGCTCAACAAGCCAGCCCATTCGACGTAAAAAATCAGGTCGTCAGTAGAGTCCGCCGCCGGGTGCCTGGATGGCTTCCGTAGCCTGCGGCGATAGCGGTCCGCCGGCGCCGTTGGACCCGTCGGCGCCCATGCCGATCACCCAATAGCTGTCGGCCGGGCCGGTGCCGGGCTTGAAGGCTTCGATGATGGTGCCGGGATCGTCCGACGCGGCACGCATGCCGGTCTTGCGGTTGATCGCGACCAGGTTCATGCCTTCCGGCACCTTGAAGTCGACATTCGGCGTGCCGTCCAGCGCAACGCGCATGAAGTCCTTGAAGATAGGCGCCGCCAGACCACCGCCGGTGGCGCCATGGCCGAGACCGCGCGGCGTGTCGTAACCCATGTAGAGGCCGACGACGAGGTTCGGCGTATAGCCGATGAACCAGGCGTCTTTCTCGTCATTGGTCGTTCCGGTCTTGCCGGCGATGTGGCGGCCAAGCTCGGCGATGGTGGCGCCGGTGCCGCGCTGGACCACGCCTTCCATCATCGAGGTGATCTGGTAGGCGGTCATCGGATCGAGCACCTGCTCGGAATTGTCGACCAGTTCCGGTTCGGGCTGGTTGTTCCATTCGGGCGCATTGCAGCCTTCGCAGCCGCGCTCGTCCTGCTTGAACACGGTCTTGCCGTAGCGGTCCTGGATGCGGTCGATGAGCGAGGGTTTGATCGACTTGCCGCCATTGGCCATGATCGAATAGGCCGACACCATGCGCATCACCGTCGTCTCGCCGGAGCCCAGCGCCATAGGCAGATACGGCGCCAGATGGTCGTAGACGCCGAACCTCTCGGCATATTCCACCACCAGCTTCATGCCCATGTCGTTGGCGAGCCGCACCGTCATCAAATTGCGCGACTTTTCGATGCCGGAGCGCAAGGTCGCGGGACCGGCCACCGTGCCGTCATAGTTCTTCGGCGTCCAGGTCGTGGTGCCGCTCTGGATGGTGATCGGTCCGTCCATGATCACAGAGGCCGGCGTATAGCCATTGTCGAGCGCGGCCGAATAGACGATCGGCTTGAAGGACGATCCCGGCTGGCGCATCGCCTGCGTGGCGCGGTTGAACTCCGACTGCGCATAGGAGAAGCCGCCGACCATGGCCAGCACGCGGCCGGTATGTGGATCCATGGCGATCAGGCCGCCCTCCACTTCCGGCACCTGGCGCAACGTGTAGGCGCCTTCCGACCCTTCGTTCTTCTGCACGAAGATGACGTCGCCGGGCTGCAGTACATCGGCCGGAGACTTGGCCTTGACCGTCTTGCCATCGACCACATGGCGCATGGCAAAGCTCATGTCTTCCTTCCTGACGGCGCCTTCGACGCGTTCCTTGACGATATCGCCCGAAATCTGCCGCGTCGGCTGCAGGCCGATGGAAAGGCCGGTCGCTGAGCTGTCGAGCACGACGGCAAGCGACCATTCCGGCACGTCTTCCAGCCCCTTGACGTTGCCCAGCGCCACGCCCCAGTCGCCGGAAGCATCGATATGCGTCACCGGTCCGCGATAGCCGCGCAGCGTGTCGTATTTGAGCAAGCCGTTCTGCATCGACTTGCGGGCGATGAGCTGGATCTTCGGATCGAGCGTCGTGCGCACCGAAAGGCCGCCCTCATAGAGCGCGTTCTCGCCATAGCGCGAGATGATCTGGCGGCGCACTTCCTCGGTGAAATATTCACCCGCAAACAGATAGGAGCCATTGCGACGCGGCGTCACGCCGAGCGGCTCGGCCTTGGCCTTGTCGCCTTCCTCGCGCGTCACGTACCCGTTCTCGACCATCTGGTCGATGACCCAGTTGCGGCGCTCGATGGCGCGGTCGGCATGCTTGAAGGGATGGTAGTTGTTGGGCCCCTTCGGCAGCGACGCCAGATAAGCGGCTTCCGCGACGGTGAGTTCGTTGACCGACTTGTCGAAATAGGTCAGTGCCGCGCCCGCAACGCCATAGGCGCCGAAACCGAAGAAGATTTCGTTGAGATAGAGCTCAAGGATGCGGTCCTTCGAATAAGCCTGCTCGATGCGGAAGGCCAGGATCATCTCCTTGATCTTGCGCTCGTAGGTCTGGTCCGAGGACAAGAGGAAGTTCTTCGCCACCTGCTGGGTGATGGTCGAGGCGCCGACCTGGCGCCTGCCCGAACCCAGATTCTGCAGGTTGACGTAGATGGCGCGGCCAAGCCCGGTGATGTCGATGCCGGGATGGTTGTAGAAATTCTTGTCCTCGGCCGACAGGAACGCCGCCTTGACCCGGTCCGGAACCGCCTGGATCGGCAGATAGAGCCGCCGTTCGCGCGCATATTCGGCCATCAGCGAGCCGTCGGAAGCATGGATGCGGGTCGTCACCGGCGGCTCGTACTTGGCCAGAACCTCGTAGTCGGGCAGGTCTTTCGATAGATGGCTGATGTATATCGCCACGCCCGCGGCGACGATAAGCGCCAGCGTCGTGCCGATACCAAAGAAATAGCCGATAAGACGAATCATGCCCGCTCCAGTCCGAGGTCCGGGAATTTCCTAGACGAAGCCGCCTTTCGCGCAAGCCTTCGCAACTGTCCCGATCCGTGATGGAAAACCCATGTCGCCACCATGTGGGCAAAATACGGCAGTGCCCGGTTTAGGCATCCCCCACCTGAAATAAAAGCGCCTGGTGTTGTCGTCGTGCAACGCTGCCTCCGGTCGTGGGCGGCGGCGACCATCTCAGCCTCCGGTTCCCGTTCCCATCTTGGCGGAGGCAAACAGGGCGACGGCGTTGGTGATGCTCTGCGCCGCCTTGCCGCGCCAGTCGGCGTCGAGCAGTTGCGCTTCATCCTTGGCGTTGGAGAGATAGCCGAGTTCCACCAGCACCGACGGCACATCGGGCGCTTTCAGCACTTTGAAGCCGGCCGAACGCTGCGGATTATTGATCAGGCCGACGCTGGTGGACAACTGGCCGACCAGAGTGTGGGCAAAGCTCATCGAGAAATTATGCGTCTCGCGGCGGATCAGGTCGATCAGTATGTCGGTGACTTCCTTGTTGTCGTCCTTGATCACCATGCCGGCGAACTGGTCGGAGAGGTTTTCACGGTCGGCAAGCGCCTGCGCTTGCGGATCGGACGCCTTGTCGGAGACGGTATAGACGGTGGCGCCTCTGATACCCTTGACGCTGATCGTGTCGGCATGGATCGAGATCAAAAGGTCGGCCTCGTGCTGCCGGGCGATGCGCACGCGGTCATCGAGCCGCAGGAACTCGTCGGTATCGCGCGTCATGAACACGTCGTAGTTGGCGACGGCGGCGAGCTTGTCGCGCAATTCGGTGGCGAAGGCCAGCGTCACGTTCTTCTCGATGGTGCCGTTGAGGCCTTCGGCGCCACCGTCGATGCCGCCATGGCCGGGATCGATGACGATGGTGAAGCGATGCCCGGGATTGGAGATCGGCCCTGTGCCGACCCTGGAGCCCTTGTCGGTGGAGACGGTCGAGCCAGTGGTCAGCGCCTGGTTGGCAAGGGCTTCGTCGAACTCGCGGTCGGAGGCTGCCGACATGTCGATGGCGATGCGATAGCCTGCGCCGTCCTCGTTCTTGAGCACCTCGAGCTTGTCGACCGAGAACGGCCCCTTGCCGGTCAGGATCAGCCGCGATCCCTCGCCCTGATCGCCATAACGCACCGCTTTGACCAGGCCGCGGGCCTTGGCGTCCTTCGCGCCAATGGCGAATCGGGTGCGCGGCAGGTCCACGACCAGCCGGTTGGGGCCGCGCAGCAGGAACCATTTGATGTCGGGCTCGCGGTCGAAATCGATGACGATGCGCATCTTGGTAGCGTCGCCGGCCATCTTGTAGGCGGTGGCGCCGAGTGGCGCATCGGCGGCGCGTGAAACCGGCGCAAAAGCAAGGCAAAGCGCCAGCAGCAACAGCACACCGGCAGCGCGCAGGAAACGGCCTGCACGGCCATGGCCCTTGTCTGTGATGCCCGCCAGTCCCATTTCTTTGCAGTCGCTCCCGGTTTGGCGCTTGCGCCCGCGTGGTTGGTCGAAATGCCGGTCAAGGCCGCAGACTCGATTAACGATTGGTATCCAGAGAAGGTTAACCAAGCCTTTTCATTGAGGATTAAGGCCTGTGCTTCCGTTACGGCACTGCTTTTTGCCGGCATCCGAAATCGGGGTTGCCTTCCACCCCGTCAAATCATAAAAGCGATGGTGGATCACTGCAATCCTGGAACCGCTTCTCCCGCAGCTTCCTGCTACAGGTCAGATGAAAGGCGGCTCCTTTCGCTCCAGCGAAAAGGCTTCAGGTGATCGCGACGAATTTCGCAGGTGTGCGCCCGTGGCGGGGGAATCGCCTGCGTGAGGAAAACGGCCGGGTTTGTTCCCGTGCCGGCTCTGTATGAGCAAACAAGCTGGTCCGGTTCGTCCGGGCTTTGGTTCAAAAGGTTCTGCTGGTGACGATGGCTTCAAGCGCAATCATGGAAAGGTCCGCATCAAACCGCGCCATTGTGGCTGCGGGCGGCACCGCCATGGCGCTCAAGCGGCGTCCGGCGGACATTCAGACATCCGGCACCCACATCCCAGACACGCAGCAGCGGGCTTTGCCTCGCAAGCTGCGGCTGACGGCTGCCGGGAGGAAACGAAATAATGCCCAACAAAATGCTGATAGACGCCTCCCACCCGGAGGAAACACGCGTTGTCGTTATCCGCGGTAACCGTATTGAAGAATTCGACTTTGAATCTCAGGACAAGAAGCAGCTCAAAGGAAACATCTATCTCGCCCGCGTAACGCGTGTCGAACCTTCCCTTCAGGCAGCCTTTGTCGAATATGGCGGCAACCGTCACGGTTTCCTCGCCTTCAGTGAAATTCACCCCGACTATTACCAGATCCCGGTCGCCGATCGTCAGGCTTTGCTGCGCGCTGAAGCGCAGGAAGCGGAGGAAGAGGAGAACGAGGACAATGACGGCGACGACCGCCAGAGTCGCGATCGCGGCCGGCGCGGCCGCCGGCGCGGCGGCAAGGGTCGTGAGCGCGGCGAACACAAGCGCGACGCCGGCGCCGATGATGAGAACGGCGAACATGGCGATGCCGGCAGCGATGCCGTCTCCGAAGCGCCTGCTTCCGAGCATGCCGCGGCCAATACCGCCGGGCATGACGATCATGGCGGGCATGGCGACAGCGAAGCCTCCGACGCCGAGACATCCGGGAGCGAACCGTCGGAAGGCGGCCCGACATCGATTGCGGCAAGCGTCGAAGCGGATGTGATCTCCGAAGCTGTCCCTGCGGCGGAGCCGGGTGACGAAAGGTCGTCCAGCGAGGCAAGCGGCGAAGCCACCTCCGGGGACAATGACCGCGGCATGCTGGAAGAGGTGCAGTCCTCGCATCCGGACGACCACGAGATCGAATCCGTAGGCGCCGAGGATGCGCTGGAAGAGGTGCGCAGCCGCCGCAAGCCGGTGCGCCGCCAGTACAAGATTCAGGAAGTCATCAAGCGCCGGCAGATCCTGCTGGTGCAGGTGGTCAAGGAAGAGCGCGGCAACAAGGGCGCTGCACTCACCACCTATCTGTCGCTTGCCGGCCGCTATTCCGTGCTGATGCCCAACACCGCACGCGGCGGCGGCATTTCGCGCAAGATCACCAGTGCGGTCGACCGCAAGCGCCTCAAGGAGGTCGTTGCCGATCTCGAAGTGCCGCAGGGCATGGGCGTCATCCTGCGCACCGCCGGCGAAAGCCGCACCAAGGCGGAAATCAAGCGCGACTACGAATATCTGATGCGGCTTTGGGAAAACGTCCGCAATCTGACGCTGCAATCCACCGCCCCTGCCCTCGTCTATGAGGAAGGCAGCCTGATCAAGCGCTCGGTGCGCGACCTCTACAACAAGGATATTGACGAGATTCTTGTCTCCGGCGAGGAAGGCTACCGCGAGGCCAAGGATTTCATGCGCATGCTGATGCCGAGCCACGCCAAGGTCGTTCAGCCGTTCCGCGACACGACGCCGATCTTCGTGCGCAACGGGATCGAGGCGCAGCTCGACCGCATGCTGCAGCCGCAGGTGACGCTGAAGAGCGGCGGCTACATCATCATCAACCAGACCGAGGCGCTGGTCGCCATCGACGTCAATTCGGGCCGCTCCACCAAGGAGCACTCGATCGAGGACACCGCTCTCCACACCAACCTTGAAGCGGCGGAAGAAGTCGCCAGGCAATTAAGGCTGCGCGATCTCGCCGGCCTGATCGTCATCGACTTCATCGACATGGAGGAGAACCGCAACAACCGCTCCGTCGAGAAGCGGCTGAAGGATCACCTCAAGAACGACCGAGCCCGCATCCAAGTCGGCCGCATCTCGCATTTCGGCCTGATGGAGATGTCGCGCCAGCGCATCCGCGCCAGCGTGCTGGAATCAACCATGAAGCCGTGCCCTCATTGCGGCGGCACTGGCCATGTGCGCTCCGATTCGTCGGTGGCGCTGATGGTGGTGCGGGCGATCGAGGAATTCCTGCTCAAGGATTCGCGCAGCCACATCACGGTGCGGACTCCGGCGGCGACCGCTCTCTATGTGCTCAACCACAAGCGCGGCACGCTGGTGGAACTCGAAAGCCGCTTTGGCCTGACCATCACCGTCGAGGCCGATGATACGGTCGGTGTGCAGCACTACGCGATCTTCCGCGGCGCCATTGCCGAAAAGCCGGAAGGCTTTGTCGAAGCGCGAACCTTCCCGGCCTATGTCGAGCCGGAAGAGCCCGAGGACGAGATCGTCATCGAGGAGGAAGACGACGAGGTTGTGGTACAGGCCGAGCAGCCGCGCCAGGCGCAGCCGCAATCGCAGCAGCAGCCGAGATCGGCTGAGGACGGCGAAGGCCGCGATCGCAAGCGTCGCAAGCGCCGCAGGCGGCGCGGCGGCAAGGATCGCGAACGCGAACATGGCGATCGCGAGCATGGCGCCGAAGGTGCTTCGGTTTCGGCGGCAAGCGACGACTTTGCCGCTGAACCAGGCGATGACGATGCAACACAGCAAGACGAAGCCCAGGTTGGCGCCGTCGAAATGGTGGAAGCATCAGATGACGCCCAGGGCAAGAAGCGCCGTCGCGGCAAGCGCGGCGGCAAGCGCAATCGTCGCGAAGACGGCACGGAGACCGAAGCCGGCGAAACCGCCTCGGTGGCCGAGGCAGCTGAAGTCGGAACGGCCGCAAGCGAGCCCGTAGCAGCCGTAGCGGTTGAAGAAGCGGCGGCTCCCGCCGCGGCGAACGACGACGCTCCAGCCGAAAAGCCGAAGAAGAAGCGCGCTTCAAGGGCAAAGAAGGCTGTGGTGGAAGTCGCCGATGAGACGGCGGCCGAGGCTGCACCGGAAGCTGCCGTCGAAGCTGCCGCCCCCGCTGCGGCCGATGCCGCCACGGAAACGACCGTCGACGACGAGCCCGCCAAGGCTCGCCCGTCACGGCGCAAAGCCGTGGCCGCGGATACCTCCGCGGTGCCGGTGGTTTCCTCCAGCGTTGCCGACGAGGCAAAGGCCGAGGAAAAGCCGAAGCGCGCCGGCTGGTGGCAGCGGAAGGGCTTTTTCTAAGCTATTCAGCCGATTAAGATAGGTTCCTGACAAAAATCCCGCGCCATTCAAACCACGGCGCGGGATTTTTTCATGCGCGAATGATGGAAGGCGTCAGGGGGCGAAAATCGACCAGTTCATCATCCTGGCCAGTTTTTCCAAGGCGATCGACCCCAACTTGGAATTGCCGTTGGCGTTCAAGCCCGGCGACCATACGGCGAGTGAAGCCACACCCGGCACGATCCCCAATATGCCACCGCCGACGCCGCTTTTGCCGGGAATGCCGACACGGAAGGCGAAATCGCCGGAACCGTCATAGTGGCCGCAGGTCAGCATCATGGCGCCGATGCGCCGCGCCCGCTCGGCAGACACCACGGAGTGCCCGGTTGCCGGGTTTCTGCCGCCATTGGCGAGGAAGCGGCCGGCCAGCGCCAATTGCCGGCAGCTCATGGCGATGGCGCAATGGTGGAAGTACACGCCCAGCGCCAGCTCCGGTGCATGGTTGAGATTGCCGAAGGATTTCATGTAGTTGGCAAGCGCGAAGTTGCGATAGCCGGTGGCGCGTTCGGAAGCCGCGACCTCGCGGTCGATGATGATGGTTTCGTCATCGGCAAGGAACTGGATGAAGCGCAGGATTTCGCCGATCGCCTCGCGCGGCTGGTGGCCGGCAAGCAGTATGTCGGACACGACGATGGCGCCGGCATTGATGAACGGATTGCGCGGAATGCCGTTCTCATGCTCGAGTTGCACGATCGAGTTGAACGGATTGCCCGACGGCTCGCGTCCGACACGCTGCCACAGCGCGTCGCCGACATTGCCGAGCGCCAACGTAAGCGTAAACACCTTGGAGATGGACTGGATCGAAAACGCCTGGTCGGCGTCGCCGGCGACCAGCACGCGGCCGTCATTGGTCACGGCGGCAATGCCGAATTTCTTCGGATCGACCTTGCCGAGCTGCGGAATGTAGGTGGCGACGTCACCGCGATCGGTGCGCTCGGCCATCTCGGCGGCGACATCGGCCAGCGCTTGTTCAAGATCCGGCATGCTCGTCCCCGCTATTTCAGCCAGCGCTCGATGCGCGCCATCGCCTCGACCATGTCGTCATGGCTGCCGGCATAGGAAAAGCGCATCGTGCGGTGGCCCTGAAGTGGATCGAAATCGCGGCCGGGCGTAGCCGCCACATGCGCCTCGGCCAGCATCTTGCGCGCAAAGGCCATGCTGTCATTGGTATGCCGGGTAACATCGCAGAAAGCGTAGAAGGCGCCGTCCATCGGCGCCGCCAAGGGAAATCCGAGTTCCGGCAGGCGCCGCATCAACAGCTCGCGGTTCCAGGCGTAGCGCGCCTTTACCGCTTCCAGCTCTTGCGTCGCCTTGAAGGCTTCGATCGCCGCGATCTGCGACAGTTCCGGCGGCGAGATGTAGAGGCTCTGGGCGATGCGCTCGATCGGCCTCACCAGAGCTTCCGGCAGCACCATCCAGCCAATGCGCCAGCCGGTCATGCAATAATATTTCGAGAAGGAATTGATCACCGTCACGCCTGAGCCATGGGCCAGCGCAGTGGTGTCGGGCGCGGCATAGGCCAGCCGATGATAGATTTCGTCCGATATCACCGCGATGCCGAGTTCTTCGGCTGTCCTCACCAGTGCGGACAACTCGTCGACGGGAATGACCGCACCTGTCGGATTGGCCGGGCTGGCGAACAACACGCCCTTCAGCGGTTTTTCCTGGTGCGCCGATTTCAAATGCTCGGCGTGCAGGTAGGCGTCCGTGCCGAGCTCGATCTCGACGATCTCGATGCCGAGCGCGGCCATGATGTTGCGGTAGGCCGGATAGCCGGGTGATGCGATGGCGACGCGGTCGCCGGGATCGAACATCGCCAGGAAGGCCAGATTGAAGGCGGCCGACGATCCCGTGGTCACGGCGATCCGGTTCGGCGAGACATCGATCCCGTAGTGGTCGCCATAATGCGCGGCGATCGCCTTGCGCAGATCCGCCAGACCGAGCGTGTCGGTATAGCCGATGCGTCCGATCCTCAGCGCATTTGCGGCTGCTTCCCTCGCGCCCACGGGCGCCGGATCGGATGGCTGGCCGACGGCCATGGAGACGACAGGCACGCCCGTCGCCTTCAGCCGGTTGGCTTCGGCCAGAATGTCCATGGCGTGAAACGGCTCGACTTCACCGCGGCGCGACAGCGAAACTACCATTTGACCTCCGTCCGGCCCGCCGCTCGAAGCCATGAACCGGCGGCAGCGCCGCACAAATGCCCGATTGATGTGAGGATCACAAGTTCGCCTAGTTTCGGTGCCGTGACTTTTCATCGTTCGCCCGCTCGTTTACCAGTGGACCTCATGCTGAGCCGACCCAAATCGACGATGTCCAAATCTTCCATCGGGAAGACAGCGCGCGGCTTCGCGACGCTTTTGCTTGCCGCCGCCGTCGCTGTCACCGGCTCGGTGACGGCCTTCGCGCAGGCGGTGCCGGTCGTGCGCGATGCCGAGATCGAGGCGCTGGTGCGCGACTATGCGCGGCCGATCTTCAAGGCGGCCGGTCTTGCCAATGACGGTGTCGATATCGTTCTGGTCAACGATCAGAGCTTCAACGCCTTCGTCACCGGGCGCCGGCTGTTCATCAACACCGGCGCGCTGATGCAGGCAGAAACGCCCAACGAGATCATCGGCGTCATCGCCCATGAGGCCGGCCACATCGCAGGCGGCCATCAGCAGAAATTGCGCGACCAGCTCGAGCGCGCCAAGACCATGGCCATCATCGCCACGCTGCTTGGCGCCGGCGCCATCGTTGCCGGCGCCACCACCAACAGCCGCGGCCTTGCCGGCGCCGGCATGGGTGTCGCCGCGGGCGGCGGCGAGATGGCGCAGCGCAGCATTCTTGCCTACCAGCGCACCGAAGAGTCGACCGCCGACCGCTCTGCCATCACCTATCTCAATGCCACCGGCCAGTCCGGCATGGGCATGCTGAAGACCTTCGCCCGCTTCCAGAGCGCGCTGTCGCTTTCCGGCACGCAGGTCGATCCCTACCGCATCAGCCACCCGATGCCGCAGGAGCGCATCGCCAATCTCGAAGTGCTGGTCAAGCAGAGCCCTAACGTCGACAAGGTCGATCCCCCGGCACTGCAGCAGCGGCACGACATGATGCGCATCAAGATCGCCGCCTATATGGGCGGCCAAGCCGCGGCCACGCGGCTGATCCGCAAGGCCCCGGGCAGCCTCGCCTCGCGCTATGGCGAAGCGCAGATGGCCTATCTCTACGGCAATCTGGGTGCGGCGCTGACCAAGGCCAATGCACTGATCAAGGAACAGCCGAAGAACCCCTACTTCCAGGAAATGCGCGGCGACATACTGATGAAGGCCAACAAGCCCAAGGACGCCGCGGACGCCTATGCCAAGGCGGTCAGCCTCGATCCGGTGAGGTCGGGCCTGTTGCCCGTTTCTCTCGGCCAGGCGCTGATGGCCATCGGCACGCCCGATTCGCTGAAGAAGGCGGTGGTGCAGATCAACAACGGCCTCGGGCGTGACAAGGAAAACACGGTCGGATACCGCTATCTCGCCCAGGCCTATGGCGAGCTTGGCAACATTCCGGCGGCGGAACTCGCCACCGCCGAGGGCCACTTTTATTCCGGCGATTACACGAATGCGAAAATTTTCGCCATGCGCGCGCAAAAGGACTTGAAGCGTGGCGAACCCGGCTGGATTCGGGCGCAGGACATCATAAACTACAACCCTTCAGGCAAACTCAAGAAATGAACCTTCCGGTCGCCCGCGGCGACTAGGATAGACCGGAACCGGTAAAGAGGATCAGACGATGAACAAGGCAATATTGCTCGGCACGACGGGAGTGGCGGCTGCTCTTGCCATGCTGGCTTTCGGGTTCGTCGCCGGCAGTCCGCAGGTGGCCAAGGCCGGCACGGCCCAGGCCGTGCAGACCGCCTCGGCCGACACCAAGATCGATCGCACCGAGGTCGAGGGCATTATCCGCGACTATCTCCTGAAGAACCCCGAAGTGCTGCTCGAAGTGCAGGAGGCGCTCGAGGCCAAGCAGAAGGAAGAGCAGCGCATCGCCAGCCTCGGCGTCATCGAGAAGGCCAAGTCCGAGATTTTCAACTCGACCTTCGACGGCGTCGTCGGCAATCCGGAGGGCAAGGTCACCATCGTCGAATTCTACGACTACAATTGCGGCTTCTGCAAACGCGCCATCGACGACATGCAGGCTCTGACAAAGGCCGATCCGGAGCTGCGCTTCGTGCTCAAGGAATTCCCGATCCTCGGGCCGGATTCGCAAAAGGCCAGCATCGTCTCGATGGCTTTCCACCTGATGCATCCGGAGAAATACGGCGAGTTCCACAACGCCCTGCTCGGCGGCCAGGGCCGCGCCACCGAGGCGGCGGCCATCAAGGTTGCGCTGTCGCTAGGCGCCGATGAGGCGAAATTGCGCGAGAAGATGAAGGATCCGACCATCACCGAGGCTTTCTCCAAGACCTTCGACCTCGCCAACAAGCTGGCCATCACCGGAACGCCTTCCTACGTGGTCGGCAATGAGGTGGTGTTCGGGGCGCTCGGCCAGGAAGTGCTGGCTGAAAAGATCGAGGCGGCGAAAGCCGCGCTCTGATCTTGCACGCGAGCCTATTTCTCACGGGCACATTTCCGCCTGTTGTGGACAGTGAAAGATCGCACTTGTGCTCTTTCCGCGGGCGGCTATGCCCATTATAGAAGGCCCTGCGCGCCGGCTTGAGGCCGGCGTCGGAAAAGGTCGGCATTTTTGAAAACGATTTTCGTCCTGAACGGCCCCAACCTGAACGCGCTCGGCAAGCGCGAGCCGGGCATCTATGGCGGCAAGACGCTTGCCGCGATCGCCGACGACTGCAAGCAGGCGGGCGCCGCGCTTGGCCTCGAGATTGATTTTCGCCAGTCGAACCATGAGGGCGACCTCGTCGACTGGATCCAGGAAGCCGGCGACAAGGCAGCCGGCATCGTCATCAATCCGGGTGCCTACAGCCACACCTCGATTGCCATTCACGACGCCATCCGCGCTGTCGCGCCGCTGCCCGTCGCCGAAGTTCACCTCTCCAACATCCACGCGCGGGAACCATTCCGCCACGTCTCCATGGTCGCGCCGGTCGCTGTCGGCATGATCTGCGGGTTCGGGCCGCTTGGCTACTCGCTGGCGCTGCAGGCGCTGGCGGCACGCCTATGACCGGCCCACAAACAGAAGGCTCGAAAATGTCGATAAAGAAGACCGGTGTTGACCAGCAACTGATCCGCGATCTCGCGGGCATACTGAACGACACCAATCTCACCGAGATCGAAGTCGAGCTCGGCGACCTGAAGGTGCGCGTGTCGCGCCAGGCGCCGGCCGTCCACGCCATCGCCGCCCCGCAGGCCGGTTATGCTCCGGCAGCGCAGCAGCCCGCGGCGGGCGCGGCTGCCGCACCAGCAGTGGCCGACCCGTCCAAGAACGCGGTCCCCTCGCCGATGGTCGGCACCGCTTATCTCGCGCCCTCGCCCGACGCCAAGGCCTTCATCGAAGTCGGCCAGAAGGTCAAGGAAGGCCAGACGCTGCTGATCATCGAAGCGATGAAGACGATGAACCAGATCCCTTCGCCGCGCGCCGGCACGGTGACGGCGATCCTGTTCGAGGACGGCCAGCCGGTCGAGTACGGCATGCCACTCGTCGTGATCGAATAGAGCGGGCCGGATGTTCCAGAAGATCCTCATCGCCAACCGCGGCGAAATCGCGCTTCGGGTGCTGCGCGCCTGCAAGGAACTCGGCATCCAGACCGTGGTCGTGCATTCGACCGCCGACGCTGACGCCATGCATGTCAGGCTCGCCGACGAAAGCGTGTGCATCGGTCCGCCGCCGTCGCGCGACAGCTATCTCAACATCCACCAGATCGTCGCAGCCTGCGAGATCACAGGCGCCGATGCCGTGCATCCGGGCTATGGCTTCCTGTCGGAAAACGCCAAGTTCGCCGACATTCTCGCCGCCCACAACATCACCTTCATCGGTCCGTCGGGCGACCATATCCGCATCATGGGCGACAAGATCGAGGCCAAGCGCACGGCAAAGCGGCTCGGCATTCCGGTTGTGCCGGGCTCCGACGGCGCCGTCACCGACCAGAAGGAAGCCAGGCGCATTGCCGCCGAGATCGGCTATCCCGTGATCATCAAGGCTTCGGCAGGCGGTGGCGGGCGCGGTATGAAGGTCGCCCTTACCGAAGCCGATCTCGAGATCGCCTTGCAGACAGCCAGCACGGAGGCCGGCGCGGCCTTCGGCGACGATGCCGTCTACATCGAGAAATACCTGGAAAAGCCGCGCCACATCGAGGTGCAGGTATTCGGCGACGGCGCCGGCCGCGGCGTGCATTTCGGCGAGCGCGACTGTTCGCTGCAACGCCGCCACCAGAAAGTCTGGGAAGAGGCGCCCTCGCCGGCCCTCAACGCCGAGGAGCGCGCCCGCATCGGCAATATCTGTGCCAAGGCCATCGCCGACCTCGGCTACTCCGGCGCAGGCACCATCGAATTCCTGTACGAGAATGGCGAGTTCTACTTCATCGAGATGAACACGCGGCTGCAGGTCGAGCATCCGGTAACGGAGGCGATCACCGGCATCGATCTCGTCCACGAACAGATCCGCGTCGCCTCCGGCGGCGGGCTTTCGGTGCGCCAGGAGGACATCAAGTTCAACGGCCACGCCATAGAATGCCGCATTAATGCCGAGGACCCGCGCACCTTCACGCCTTCGCCCGGCACGATTACGCATTTCCATACGCCTGGCGGTCTCGGCATCCGCGTCGATTCCGGTGTCTATTCCGGCTACAAGATCCCGCCCTATTATGACAGCCTGATCGGCAAGCTGATCGTGCACGGCCGCAACCGCGTCGAATGCATGATGCGGCTGCGCCGGGCGCTCGACGAGTTCGTCGTCGACGGCATCAAGACGACGCTGCCGCTGTTTCGCGACCTGGTCGGCAATGCCGATATCGCCAATGGCGACTACGACATCCACTGGCTGGAAAAGTATCTGGCCAAAGAGGAATAGCGCCCGACTTGCCGCTATGATGCCGCGATGACCCGTCCTTACGCTCCCGGCTATCGCATTCCGACCGACCTGTTGCTCAAGGCCTATGCCTCGGGCGTCTTCCCGATGGCCGAGAGCGCTTCCGACCCGGAAGTGTTCTGGGTGCGGCCGGAGACGCGCGGCATCATACCGCTCGATGGCTTCCACACGCCGAAGAGCTTGCGGAAGACAATTCGCAAGCACCCGTTCGACATCCGCTTCGATTTCGATTTCGAGGCGACGATCGACGGCTGCGCCGAAAAGCGCGAGGAGCGCCGCTCGACCTGGATCAACGCGCCGATCCGCGAAGCCTATATCGAACTGCACCGTCTGGGGCACTGCCATTCGGTCGAGGCATGGCGCGAGGAACGGCTGGTCGGCGGCCTCTATGGCGTCTCGCTCGGTCGCGTGTTCTTCGGCGAAAGCATGTTCGCCCGGGAAACCGACGCGTCCAAGACCTGCCTGTATCATCTGGTCGAGCGGCTGAAGGCGCGCGGCTTTGCCCTGCTCGACACGCAATTCACCACTGAGCATCTCAAACGCTTCGGCGCGGTCGACGTGCCGCGCGTCAAATACGAGAAGATGTTGGCCGACGCGCTGAAGGGCGAAGCCGTTTTTTATCCCTGATCGGAGACCGAGCGGCCGAGCCGGCTCGACCGGTGAAAGGGGTCAGCCCTTCGCGGTTTCCATCGGCGTCTGCGAATGGAACATCATCTTCCAGCCGTTGACACGGTGGACATAGCCAGTGCTGACCAGCGCGGCGTAGGGCTCGCCGTTTTCTCGTGTCGCATGAGCCTCATAGGTCAGCATGATAATGTCGCTGCCGGGCTCGATGATACCCTTGAGGTCGATCTGAAGGTCGCGCCAGCGGTTGGGCTTGGTCGCGGTCTTGGCCAGATCGGCATTGTCCATTGCCTGTGCCATCTCAGGAAATGCCACCAGGCATTCTGTGTCGACATTGGCGGCGTAGTAAGCTTCGTCGCCCGTCCAGAACCCCTTTTCGAGTTCGAGCAGGTCGTCTTTGCTGGCCGTGATCCGTTTGCTGTCCGACATCAGAATATCCTCCAAGCACGCAAATGCGCGGTCGTCCATGGCCCAACGCATGGTGGCCATGACGGTTCCGGAGGATCAGTTGGTGTTGGTCGCGTCAGGCTCCGTGGGGTCCGGCTGTTCGGCGGCCGGAGCAGCGGCGGGCTTTGGCTTGGACGTGTCGACCTTGGGCGTCTCGGCATTGGCCGCGTCGGGCGGCGGCACATCCGACTTCTGCTTGCAGCCCTTTAGCCAGACGTCATAGACGGCGTGCTCGACGGCGTTTAGGCCGGGGCTCTCGGCGAACATCCAGCCGGTGAAGATGCGGCGGATCTTGCGGTCGAGCGTGATTTCGTCGACTTCGACGAAGGAATCGGTCTTCGGCTCTTCATTCTCCGGCCGCGAATAGCAGATGCGCGGCGTCACCTGCAAAGCGCCGAACTGCACGGTTTCGTCGATGTAGACATCGAAGGTGATGATACGGCCGGTGATCTTGTCGATGCCGGCAAATTCGGCGACCGGATTGGTGATGCGATCGGAGATTGCGGGTGCTGCCGCAGGCGCCTGCGCCGCGGCAAACGCTGTCGGGAACATGGCGACAGCGCCAATTGCCGCCAGTCCGGCCATCGATGTCAGGCTGAAAATGTTCATGCGGAGATACCGGTGGTTTGGGCCCGGGTGATTCTGT
The DNA here is from genome assembly GCF_040321145.1 of Mesorhizobium sp. M0514. NCBI lineage: Bacteria > Pseudomonadati > Pseudomonadota > Alphaproteobacteria > Hyphomicrobiales > Phyllobacteriaceae > Mesorhizobium > Mesorhizobium sp. M0514. The sequence goes on along the minus strand of NZ_JAMYQZ010000011.1, from coordinate 61,084 downwards.
CACGCCCAAGGCTATTCGCCGTTGTCATATCAGCAAGCAGCTAAACGCCAATTGTGGCGACAAAGGACCGGCCGGCGGTCAAGAACCAGGCGTCCACGCATCGTAGTCGCCCGTCACCTGCGGACGGTGCTGATTGGTGAGCACGGAACCCTTTGGGCGATAAGCCGCCGGTGTTCCCGTGAGGTTCGGCTCATGCGCCTTTTCCCATTCGCGCGGCCGATAGTCGTCGCTTGGCGGCGCCACATCGACGCGGTGATGCATCCAGCCGTGCCAGCCCGGGGGGATCGCCGACGCCTCCGAATAATTGGCGTAGATGACCCAGCGGCGGGTGCGGCCTTCCGAATCGACGCCGCCTTCGTAGTAGACGTTGCCGGCCCCATCCTGGCCGACCTTGTTGCCGTGGCGCCAGGTGTGAAAACGGGTTCCCAGCGTCTGGCGGTTCCACCAGGTGAAAAACTGCAGAAGGAAAGTTTTCATTCAGATCCTCGCGGGCGCGCGGCGGTGGCTGTCCCTGCTTATGGCGTCAGGCCTTGGCGAAGGCAAGGGTTTTGCGGCGCCTGCGGCACTGACGGCATGCCGAAACGCTCGGTGATTGGCCGATCCATTTCGCACCTGCGAACCGACGCTTGCCAAGCCGGCTGCGTCTTCCTAAAGCTCTCATCGCCCGGCGCTGCCGCATGACCCCGAAAATCGAAATCGATTTTCGGAAAGGATCATGCGCAAACCCAAGTGCTACAGCGTCCTTTGCGCGTCCACGGGGCGCGGCGCTGTAGTCAACGCCGGCTGCGGGAGGTGAGGAATGGCCTTAGCTGTCGCCAGGATCAGTGCGGAGACAATACGCGCCCGCAAGGGCGGCGTGCCGATCGTATGCCTTACCGCTTACACCTATCCCGTCGCCCGCCTGCTCGACGATCATGTCGACCTTCTCCTGGTCGGCGACAGCGTTGCCATGGTGCTGCATGGCCACAAGACCACGCTCGGCGCCTCGCTGGAGATGATGATCGCCCATGGCCAGGCCGTGATGCGCGGTTCATCAAAGGCCTGCGTGGTGGTCGATATGCCGGCCGGCAGCTACGAGACTTCGGCCGCGCAAGCCCTTGCCTCGGCGCGCCGCATCTCTGAGGAAACCGGCTGCCAGGCGGTGAAGCTGGAAGGCGGCGTCGACGTCGCCCTCCAGATCGCGGCAATCGTCGCGGCCGGCATTCCAGTGATGGGCCATATCGGCTTGCAGCCGCAATCGGTGGAAAAGGACGGTGGCTACAAGATCAAGGGCCGCACGCCGGAGAATGTGGCCGCGCTCATGCGCGACGCCGACGCGGTCGCAAAGGCCGGCGCGTTTTCGCTGGTTATCGAGGGCACGGTCGAGACTGTTGCCGCCGACCTCACCCGGCGCATTGCCATTCCAACCATCGGCATCGGCGCCAGCCGCGATTGCGACGGCCAGATCCTGGTCATCGACGACATGGTCGGCCTGACGGTCGACCGGGTGCCGAAATTCGTCAAGGAATACGCCGATTTGCGCAGCGTGGTCGCCGATGCCGCAGCGCGCTACGCAGCGGAGGTGCGCAGCCGCACCTTCCCCGGGCCGGGCCACGTCTTTTCAGCCGCGAGCGACAAGGACAAGGCATGAACCGGCCCCCCATCCGCCAGCCGCTCGTCGTCGACACCGTGCCCGGCCTTCGCGCGCAGATCCGCGAATGGCGGCGCGAAGGCCTGAGCGTCGCCATGGTGCCGACCATGGGCGCTTTGCATGACGGCCATATCTCGCTGGTCGGGGCCGCGCTCGCAACGGCCGATCGCTGCGTCGTCTCGATCTTCGTCAACCCGGCCCAGTTCGCCCCCACTGAAGATCTCGACAAGTATCCGCGTCAGCTGGCCCGCGATCTCGACCGGCTGACCGAGGCCGGCGCACAGCTTGCCTTCACGCCTACGGTTTCCGAGATGTATCCGGCAGGCTTTGCGACGAAGATTTCGGTCGGCGGCCCGTCTTCTGGCCTGGAATCGGATTTCAGGCCGACCTTCTTCGAGGGCGTCGCCACGGTCGTGGCCAAGCTCTTTCTGCAAGCCCTGCCCGACTACGCCATCTTCGGCGAAAAAGACTACCAGCAGCTTTGCGTCGTCCGAAAGCTCTGCCGCGATCTTGACCTTCCGGTGGACATCGTCGGCGCGCCAACCGTGCGCGATGCGCACGGCCTGGCAATGTCGTCGCGCAACGCCTATCTCGACGCCGCCGAACTCGACGTCGCGCGACAGCTCAATGTCATCTTGCGCCAGACGGCGGCAGCGCTCGCGGCCGGTGCCGATGAAAACGGCGTTACCGGTAAAGCCACTGCCGCGCTTCTCGAGGCAGGCTTCGACAGCGTCGACTATGTCGCCGCGCGCGAGGGCCTGACGCTCACCTCGTGGCGGCGTGACGGCGATGGCCGCCTGCTTGCCGCGGCGTGGCTTGGCAGAACCAGGTTGATCGACAATGTGGAAGTTTCCTCATTTATTCCCTGAGAAATTCCAATTCCGTTCACTTTGATTTGTATCGCAGACCGGCCCGAGCGCTCTTAGACAACGGCTCATCAGGCATGTTCTGGCCAGCCCGTAAGCGCTCACAATACACCGAACGCCGCTGTGAGACGTTTCACAGACGTAACCAGCCCGGCTATGTTGTGTGCGACCCCAGGCGGAGACAGTGTGTGACCTGCCACTACGCTGCAATACTTACGAGGCTCTACGTGTCTATCCAGGCCAACATATTCGGTCGCGCCCTGCCGCAGATCGTCGAAGCGATCTATGATTCGATTGTCGATGTCGGCCGTTGGCCATCGACGCTTGAATCAATCTGCAAATTGGCGTTCGGCCGGCTTGCCATGCTGGCGGTCGTCGATACGGCGAGCAACTCGGCCCGGTTTTCGACTTCCTGCGGCGATCCGGTCCTGCTTGAACCGCTGCAGCGCGATTACGCCTGCGAGGTGCCCTTTTTCAAGGCGGTGCCGAAGATGGAAGTCGACATACCGTTGACCGTCGACAGCGTCTACGCCCTGCAAGGCCCTGACGCCCGCCAGAACTGGCTCGAAAGCCGCATCGTGCGCGAGTGGGTGGAACCCAACCGTCTCGACGATTTCTTCTGGGTGGCGCTGATGAAGCAGCCGGCGCGCACCGGCACGCTGATGGTGGTTACCGACAAGGACAGGCCCCAGATTTCAGCCAGGGATATCGACCTGATGTCCAGGCTCGCCCCCCATGTCCGGCGTGCGGTGACCATCGGCGACCTGTTCGAGGCCGAGCGGCGCAAGGCCGACGTCTTTCGCTCCATCCTCGAGAGCCTCGACCATCCGGTGCTGATCGTCGCCGACGATATGCAGATCATTTTCGCCAATCGGGCAGCCGAAGCCCTGCTCACCGAAACCGCCTCAGTGTCCTCGGTGCGCGGCCAGCTGTCCTTCGCTTATGCCAACGCCAACACCGCCATCGGCCGCGCCGTCCAGCTCGGCACGCGCGACGAATTCGCGCTCGGACCGTCCGGCATCAACATTCCGCTGGTGAAGGCCATGTCTCCGGCGGTGGCGCATGTCATGCCTCTGGCGCGACGCGACATTTCGGCCCGCATGTCGCCGCGCGCCGCCGCGGCCATCTTCATTGCCGCCGCCGGCGCCGCATCAGTGCCGGCGCTGGAAGCGATCGCTGCGCTGTTCGGACTGACCGCAGCGGAAAAGCGTGTCGCCGGCCATGTCGCCGCCGGGCTGACACGGCGTGAAATCGCGGCTGCCAGCGGCGTCTCGGACGGCACCGTCAAATCACAGCTGGCAACCATCTTCGACAAGACCGCCACCGGCGACCAGCGAGAGCTGGAACTCCTGATGCGCGAATTGACGCCGCCGCTGCGCTCGGCCTGAAGCCATACTCGGAGCCAATCGTCAAATTTTTCAACTATTTGCCGGTACGCAGGCGTAATCCACAATACCAAGCCGGCATCGTTGCAATTCGGCCAAAATCATGGTGCGGTTCTGCTCCGGTCCGGAGACGGTGCATCATGCACGACCGGACGTGGAAACCATTTCCTGGGCGGTCCCCGAACTTGATACCGACACGAATTGAACGGCTGCTGCCTTACCTCTTCCTGCTGGCCCTGCTTTGCATCGCGCTCGCTTTTCGTCCGCTACTGCCGGTCGATGAGACGCGCTATCTCAGCGTCGCCTGGGAGATGTATCTCGGTGGACATGTCTTCGTACCGACGATGAACTTTGCGCCCTATCTGCAGAAGCCGCCGCTGTTGTTCTGGCTCATCGATCTCTCTTGGAACATCTTCGGTGTGAGCCGCGCGGCGGCGATGCTCGTCATCTTCGCCGCCTCGTCGCTGGTCATCTGGCTGACGACGCTTCTGGCCAAAACCCTGTTTCCCGAGCGCCAGGACATCGCCAGCCGCATCCCCTGGCTGGTGGCCGGCAGCACCGTCTTTGTCATCTATTCGACCCTGATCCTGTTCGACATGCTTTTGACGGCCTGTGTGGTCGCCGCACTGCTGGCGCTGCTGGGCTTCGCCAGGACCGGCAACCGCTGGCAGGCGGTGCTGGCGGGTCTCTTCATCGGGCTCGGCGTGCTGGCCAAAGGCCCGGTGGTGCTCATTCACATCGGCGCGCCCGTCCTGCTCTATCCCCTCTGGCGTGACCGGCGAGCCGGCCTTGCCCCTTTGCAGTTCTTTGCCGGAGCCGGCCTGGCAATTCTCGCCGCCCTTGTCCCGGTCGCCATATGGCTGGCGCCCGCGACCATCCTGACCAAGGGCAGTTTCGTCTACGATCTCGTGTGGAACCAGTCGGCAGGTCGGGTTACCGGAAGCCTGCACAATTCGCATGGCCGGCCGTTTTACTTTTACCTGATGCTGTTGCCGCTCATGTTCGTGCCCTGGGCCTTTATCCCCCCGGTGTGGCGGCTAAAGCCGGCTGCCCGGATACGCAGCCTGATCGACACGAAATCCCCGGATCTGCGTGCCCTGCGCCTGCTGTCGTTCTCGTTCATTGCGGTGCTGCTGGTCTTCAGTGCCATATCCGGCAAGCAGCCGCACTATGTCGTGCCGGCACTACCGTTCGCGACCATTCTGCTGGGCTACTTCATGGCCGAGATTTCAGTCGCCAGGCTGAGGGCGACGGCCTTTGTCATGCTTGCCCTTTTCGCCATCGGCCACGCCGCCGCCTCGGCGACCGTGTTCAAACGCTACGATCTCACGCCGCTGGCGAGCTTCATCGACGAACGAAAGGACGCCGACTGGGCCGTCGCTTACGACTATCAGGGCGAGGTCGGTTTCCTTGGGCGAATAGAGAAGCCATTCGAGAACGCCGACAAGCCTGAGGAATGGCTCAAGTCTCACCCCGGCGGCTACGTCATCGAAAAGCAATCGAAAGATCCGGGCACATCCGAACAGATCGCCTTCCGGCAGCCGGTGGAACGCGGCTATCTGGTCGTGCTGAAAGGACAGCACTGAGCGTTTCGTCGGGCGCCTATCCCAGCGGTTTCTCGAAGATCAGCGCCGGCAACCCCGAACCGCCGCCGCAATCGGCGGTGCTGCCGACCGGCAAAAATCCCTTCGAACGGTAGAAGGCGATGGCCGGCACGTTGGCCTCTTCCACCTCGACGCGCAACCTGTTCGCCTCGGGAAAGCTGGCTTCGACCTCGTCCAGCAAGGCCTGGCCGATGCCTTGCCGCTGGCAGGCCGGCAGTACATAGAGCTGGTTCAGCAGCACGATCTTCGCATCCGTCGTTGCGGCGGCAAAAGCCATGCCGCCGATACGCTTGCCGTCATCGGCGACCAGGAATTCCGAGTTCGGCCTTGTCAGCCGCGCCTTGAGCGAGGCGATCGAATGCCAGTCGTCGGTAATTTCGATCACCCGCTGGGCGCCATAGATCGCGTCGTAGGTTGCGTGCCAGGTTTCGACCAGCAGCGCGCGGACAGCGGCAAGGTCACGTTCGCTGGCGGTGCGGACGAACATTGTTCTATTCGATACCGAGCTTGGCCTTGACCAGATCGTTGACCGCCTGCGGGTTGGCCTTGCCGCCGGTGGCTTTCATCACCTGGCCGACGAACCAGCCGGCCATGGTCGGCTTGGCGCGAGCCTGCTCGACCTTGTCGGGGTTGGCGGCGATCACCTCGTCGACCGCTTTCTCGATGGCGCCGGTGTCGGTGACCTGCTTCATGCCGCGGCTTTCGACCAACTGGCGCGGATCGCCGCCCTCGTTCCAGACGATCTCGAACAGATCCTTGGCGATCTTGCCGGAGATGGTGCCTTCCTTGATCAGGTCGATCACGGCACCGAGCTGCTCCGGTGTTACAGGAGCATTTTCAATGCCCTTGCCGGCCTTGTTAAGCTGGCCGAGCAGGTCATTGATGACCCAGTTGGCGGCAAGCTTGCCGTCGCGGCCCGAGGCCACCTGCTCGAAATAGTCGGCGATCGGCTTTTCCGACACCAGGATCGAGGCGTCGTATGTCGACAGGCCAAGTGAGGAGATCAGGCGCGCCTTCTTGTCGTCGGGCAGTTCCGGCAACTCCTTGGCCAGCGCGTCGACATAGGCCTGGTCGAACTCCAGCGGCAAAAGGTCGGGATCGGGGAAGTAGCGGTAGTCATGCGCCTCTTCCTTGCTGCGCATCGAGCGCGTCTCGCCTTTGACGGCGTCGAACAGCCTGGTTTCCTGGTCGATCTTGCCGCCATCCTCGAGGATGGCGATCTGGCGGCGCGCCTCGAACTCGATGGCCTGGCCGATGAAGCGGATCGAGTTGACGTTCTTGATCTCACAGCGCGTACCGAATTCGCCGCCGGGCTTGCGAACGGAGACGTTGACGTCGGCGCGCATCGAACCTTCGTCCATGTTGCCGTCGCAAGTGCCGAGATAGCGCACGATGGTGCGCAGCTTGGTGACATACGCCTTGGCCTCGTCGGCGGAGCGCATGTCGGGCTTGGAGACAATCTCCATCAGCGCCACGCCGGAGCGGTTGAGATCGACATAGGACATGGTGGGATGCTGATCGTGCATCGACTTGCCGGCGTCCTGCTCCAGGTGCAGGCGCTCGATGCCGATCTCGATATCCTCGAACTCGCCCTGCCGGTCGGGACCGACCGAAATGACGATCGTGCCTTCGCCAACGATCGGCTGCTTGAACTGCGATATCTGGTAGCCCTGCGGCAGGTCGGGATAGAAATAGTTTTTCCGGTCGAAAACCGACTTGTGGTTGATCTGCGCCTTCAATCCGAGGCCGGTGCGGATCGCCTGCTTGACGCATTCCTCATTGATGACCGGCAGCATGCCGGGCATGGCCGCGTCGACCAGGCTGACATTGGCGTTGGGCGCCGCGCCGAAAGTCGTCGACGCCCCGGAAAACAGCTTTGCTTCCGAGGTTACCTGCGCATGGACCTCGAGGCCGATGATGATCTCCCAATCGCCGGTAGCGCCGGGAATAAAACGTTTGGCATCGGGCGTGCGGGTATCGATAAGGGTCATGGTGGCCTGCGCTTTTGGCTCGCGAAAACTGCGATTTTCGCGAATTTGGGTATCGGTCTTCGCTAGTGCAAACCGCTTCGCGAGACAAGCGCCCAAAGCAGCGCAGAGCAGTGGGCTGGCCTTTTCAGCCCCTTTCGGCCGCTCGGCAACCGATAGAATGAACGCCGCCGGCCGGTATTCGGACGGCGGTTTCTTCGTCAGGTCAGGCCGTTGCGATATAGGCCCTGATTTCGTCGGCCTCGCGCTCGACATCCTCGATGCGGCGCTTGACCACGTCGCCGATCGACACGATCCCGTCGAGCAGCCCATCCTTTTCCACCGGCAGATGGCGGAAACGGCCTTTGGTCATGATCTCCATCACCTCGTTGACCGTGTGGTTCTCGTTGCAGATCTTCACTTTCGGCGTCATCGCCGAGCGTACCGTTATATCAAGTGCGGCAGCGCCTTCCCTGGCAACGACCCGCACGATGTCACGCTCGGAAAGGATGCCGACGATCTTGCGATCGCCGTTGGTGATGACCAGTGCACCGATCTTGTGGTCGGCCAGGATTCGAATGGCTTCGCTGAGCTTTACATTCGGCCCGAGCGTGAACACGTCATGGCCTTTTCTCTCGAGAATTGCCTTAACCGTCATGGCGTCCTCCTCCTCCTGCTTGGCTAGCCAGCTCCCGCCCTGACCGGCTTCACATAAGAGTGAACATCGTGCGCCGTGATCGGTTGCTTTTCAAGTGTGCCAGTGGGGTGTGCCAGTGGGGTGCGCCAATAGAGTGCGCTAGTGGGGGGTGCGCTGGTCGTCGGGGATCTCCCATTCAGGCGCCCGCCAGCGCCGGTCGAACCAGCGCAATCCGAAGAAGCCTGCGACGAGGCCGCCAATGTGCGCTTCCCAGGCGATCTGGCCGGGTTCTCCGAGCCCGAGACCGTAAAGGCCGGTGGCGAGATTGATGACCATCCAGGCGCCGAGAAAATTGACGACGCCGCGCATGCGCAAAACGACTGCGATCGGCAGCACGGGACCGGCAAAGGCCGCCCTGCCGGAGGAGCGGTCGGTACGGAACCCGAAGCGAGCCGCCGCACCCATCATGCCCGATATCGCCCCGGAAGCGCCGACCAGCGGTGCTTCGCCGTATGGATGGACCGCCCAGAACAGCACCACCGCGGCCAGCCCGGTGGCGGCGAAAAACAAGGCGAACCAGAACCAGCCGAGACGGTTGGCCAGCGGCGACCCGAAGGCGGCCAGCGCAACCATGTTGATGGCAATGTGGGCAACGCCACCATGCATGAAGGCATAGGTGAAAGGACGGGTGAAGAGGAACCAGTCGAAACCGTATTGGCCGGTGTAGAGGACCGGAATGAAGGCGCCGTCGGTGAGCAATGTTATCTGCTGCTCTTCGGTCAGCACATATTGCTGCAGCAGGAAGACGGCAACGCAGATGCCGATCACCGCCAGCACCGCCGGTGGCAGGTTGAACACCGGCTCGCGGCGCGGCGGCGGCGCCTCCGCGGTCTGTTCGGTCTCCAGGGGGCCGGCCGGTTCGCTCATATGCTCTGATCCAGGGATTTGCGTGTCGCGAGCATCTAGGCCATGCCCGGACAAATCACAAACTACGAATCACAAAGCGCGAATCACAAACCGCGAATCAAAAAGAAGCCGTCCAAGGTTTCCCTTGAACGGCTGGTCGAGCCCCCTGCTCCCCTAAAACTATTGACCGAAGTGCTGTTGGTCGTCGCGAAACGACCGCTTCTGGAGTGGTTTTGGTGTGCCATGGCAAGCCTGCGCGCGCAACGTAAACCACTTGTTAACCTTAACGCCCCCGACCCGTGAACAAGTCTTAACGACGCTGGCACGCATCCTGCTCCGGAACGCATGTAGGTCATCGGAGGGCGCCCTTTCTGTTCACCGATGGGACCATCAGACGGCAGAATGCGCGGAGTTTAATAGCATGAACCAGAACGGATCAATCGCGCTGTTCCATTATTGGAATCGCCTGCGTGGTGGACGTCCTGCCCCAAAGCGTTCGGAGATCGAACCTGCCGACATCAAGGCGCTTTTGGCCGACACCTTCATCCTGGAAAGGGATACGCGTGGCGAAGCGGTGTTCCGGCTTGCCGGCACCAGGCTTTGCGCCGGCTACGGCCGCGAGCTCAAGGGTTTTTCGTTCCCCTCGCTATGGCGTGAGAAGGACCAGCGGCTGGTGTCGCGCCTCATTCACGGGGTTTTCGAGCAGAAATCCGTGGTGCTGATCACTTATGAGGGGTTCAGCCGCAGCGGCCGTTCCAACCACTTCGAACTGCTTGCGCTGCCGCTCGATGGCGGCGTCGAGAACCCGCGCTGCCTCGGCGTCATCAGCGCCGTGGAAAAGCCGTTCTGGCTGGGCGCCGACCCGATCACCGATGCGCTGATCGATGCCATCCACGTCATCGATCCCGACAAGGACCCGATGTTCCTGAAAAACCGGCCGGAAATATCCGTTCCGTCGTTGGCTCCCGAACTCGAAGCGCCGGAGACCATCTCGGCGCTCGGTCGGTCGCGCCGTATCCGCCACCTCGTCGTGTTCGACGGCGGGCGCGAGCAATAGTCTCCAAGCCGGCGCTAATCTTAACTATCGGCGGCCCGCTTTTCCCCTTTGTTAACCTGCTTGGCTGTAGTTTTTGCCGAGATTCCACGCACGACGCGGGAATGCCAACGGGGTGTAGGCAGTCATGAGGTTAGCGGCGGTCGAATACGCACCGTCCCGCGCCGAAAGGCGTAATTTTCAGCGCGTCCGGGTCAAGATCTACGGGCGCTTCATGCTGGAGGACCGCACCGAGCACCCCTGCCAGGTCGTCGATATGTCGCCGGGCAATGTCGCGCTGCGCACCGAGCGCGTCGGCATGCCGGGCGAAAAAATCATTGCCTATATCGATCATATCGGCCGCATCGAGGGCGTGGTGACGCGCACTTCGCAGGACGGCTTTGCCATGACCGTCATTGCCTCGGATCGCAAGAAGGACAAACTGGCCGCGCAGTTGACCTGGCTCGCCAACAAGCATGAACTCGACCTGCCGGAAGACCGCCGCCACGAACGCGTGGCGCCGCGCAACCCGACAAGCGTGCTGCAGCTCACCGATGGGCGGCAGTACCAGTGCCGCATCATCGACCTGTCGCTGTCGGGCGCGGCGGTCGAGATCGACGTCAAGCCGGCGCTCGGCATCCAGGTGATGCTGGGCACCATGCGTGGCCAGGTGGTGCGTCATTTCGAGGATGGCGTCGCCATCGAATTCGCCGTCATCCAGCGCCCGGAAACGCTCGATTCCGAGTTCAACGCTCCGCGCGCCTGAACGATCGGCAACAGGCAGCAAAGACGAACCCGCCCTGCGCGGCCGGTTTTTTGTTGCCGGCGTTCCGCCTGCCTCTGCAGCTTGTAGCGGCACTCGCAAATCCACGGCTCCACCCGGAATCCGCGCCTCCGACACCGCGGTTTTACGCCGAGACCCTGAACGATTTTATATTAAAATAGATCAAATTTTACGCTTATTCTATTGGGGTTTTACTCAATGTCTACTTCGGGTTTTTGCGTCAAATAAATCCAACGCTGTCATTGTCTCCTCAAACGGGGAGACTGACGAATGGCAAAGATGTGGGGCAAGCTGTTGCTCTTGGCAATGGCGATGCAGCTTCCCGCTTGGGGAACGGCGCAAGCAGCAGGACCGGCCTACATGCACACTGGCGGCCGCACGACACAGCCGGTCGGTCACTACGAATTCTGCCAGAAGCTGCCGCAGGAATGCGCTCAGCGCACGCCGAAGCAGACACCGGTCGAACTGACCCGCAAGCTGTGGGCGGCGATCGTCGACGTCAACAATTCTGTCAACACCCGGATCGTGCCGCGCACCGACATGGAAATGTGGGGCAAGGAAGAGGTCTGGTCCTATCCCGACAGCGGCTTCGGCGACTGCGAGGATTATGCGCTGGAGAAGCGCCGCGAATTGATGGCGCTTGGCGTTCCCGCCGGCAATCTCTTGATGACCGTGGCGCGCCAACAAAATGGCGACGGCCATGCGGTGCTGACCGTGCGCACCAGCCTCGGCGAGTTCATCCTCGATAATCTGGAGTCCAAGGTGCTGTCCTGGACCGACACCGACTACACCTACCTGAAGCGCCAGTCCGACCAGAATTCCGGCGTGTGGGTGACGATCAACGACGGCCGCGCCGACGCGGTCGCCAGCGTCCGCTAGGACGCCATTACAGAGGTCAAGCACATCGAATAATGCGACGTGCCTAACGAGAAAGCCCGGTCGAGTCCCCACCCTCCCCGTCCCCAACGACCGGGTTTTAAGGAGCCGGCCCCGTCCCCGGGCCGGCTCCACCATTTCAGACCATGATCCCGAACCGAAGGACCGCGTCAGCGAAAGCGAGAAACGATTTTTGCTGCGCTGACCCGCCGTTCGGGAAAGATCATCGTCAAACAGGAATAGAGTTCAGGCCTTCTTCAGCCCGGCCTTGAAGCGCTTGCCGTTGGCGACATAGTGCGCGGCCGAGGCGCGCAGCCTGGCGACCGCGGCATCGTCCAGCGTCCTGATCACCCGCGCGGGCGAGCCGACGATCAGGCAATTGTCGGGGAACTCCTTGCCTTCGGTGACCAGTGCGCCGGCGCCGACCAGGCAATTCCTGCCGATCCTGGCGCCGTTGAGCACGATGGTGCCCATGCCGATCAGGCTGTTGTCGCCGATCGTGCAGCCATGCAGCAAGGCGCGGTGGCCGATGGTGCAGCCTTGCCCTATCGTCAGCGGAAAGCCGGGATCGGTGTGCATCACCGTATGCTCCTGGACATTGCTGTCGGCACCGACGACGATCGGCTCATTGTCACCGCGGATGACTGCGCCAAACCAGAAGCCGGCATTGCGACCGACGCTGATGTCGCCGATCAAGGTCGCATCGGGCGCGATCCAGTTGCTGTCGGCATCCTCGAAACGGGGCGATTTTCCGTCGATTGCATAGGTCGGCATTTCCAGTCTCCGATTCGTCGCAGGCCGGGACAAACCCTAGAACAATCCTGGGAAAACCGCGTAGCGGTTTCCCCAGCAATTGCCTCAAGGCAAATACCGCGCCAGCGATTCCACCAACAGCTGAAGCGCACCAGGAGAGCCAATGCCCCAGGAGGCAATGGCGATCAGCACGATGCCCAGCGCCAGCGCCCAGGCGATCACCGTGCAGCCGCAGGACACCAGCATCAGCATCGAAATGCGGCCGTCGCGCCGCGCATCGAGCGCATCGTTGGCGAGCATGAACGGACCGGCGCAAGCGGTCGCGGCCAGCGAGCGCAGGATGTACGCCGGCGACACATAAGGTTCGGCAAAGGCAAGCCGGCGGCCCGCCGCCAGTTCCATCACGGACCCGGTAAGCCCGCAGGCTGTGAGCCCGACGGCAAAAGCGAAGAGAACGGGCAGCAGCAGGCTCATCTTTACCTTCCGTTTACCATGAGATCGCACAGTCGCGTCCAGCGCAGCAAGAGCCGTGCCGCGGCATGTGTGCAGCCCAGGGACAGACGGCGGCGACTATGGGGATTGCGATGAAGCAGGCAGCGACCGCCGAAGAATTCAACGTCGTCGATTCCGTGCTGATGAAGCGGGTGTTCTATGCCTTTGCCGCACTGGCGCTGCTGTCGCTGGCGATCAGCCTTGGCGGAAAATGGTTCGGCCGCTCGATCGCCATGGCCGGCTACACCGACGACACCACAGTCCACAAGGTGGTGATCGGCAACAATGTCATTGCCGTGCCGGCCAACGCCATCCGCTTCCTGCAGGCGCGGCGCGACGGCATCGCTTCGCGCCTCGACCTTTATCTGCGCTATCCCCAGATGGACGGCTACAGCGAAGCCGCACGCGACGATTTCAACCACACGGGCACGGCCAAAAACATCATCTTCCTGTCGTTCGAACCGCAGATGATGTCGCGCGACATGAGCGGCCGTTTCGCGCCGATCTACAGCGCGCTCATCAGCCAGCCCGGCGCGCCCGGCCCCGGCGGCACGACGATTTACGGTTTTACGGAAAAATCAGGCCATCTCAACGAGGTGCTTGCGGTCGCCGACCGGGCCGGCAAGGACCCGTTCGTCGCCCGCTGCCTGAGCGGACCGAGCGCCGAGGAATCGCTGGCGCCCTGCGAGCGGGACATCCAGGTCGGCGACAGCCTCAGCCTGACCTACCGCTTTCCCCGGGAGTTGCTGGGCAACTGGCCGGCGCTTGACGCCGCTATCGTTGCCGAGGCCACGCGCGTCTTAAAGACCGCACGGTAGCGGCCCTCTGCTTTTGTCATACACGGGCGCGAAGCCGCGCGGACCCGAGGATCCGTTCCATGCCCTTAAGGCAGCGAAGCGGTGCAGAATTACTGTTGGGAAGCAGCAGAGGCAGTTCTGGACCGCCACATTCCTGAGCCGAGGCCCGGAATGTATCCCAGGGTCTCAGCGACGCCGCTCTGCGGCTGCTTCTCCCCGGGATGACGATGGCGCAGCTGGCTGCCGCCAATCGCCGAAGTCCGTAGCCGTCTGGGCTCAGGCCAGATCGATGTCGAGGATCGCCATCGAGAAATTATAGTCGCCGTCGTCCTCGTCCTTGAAGACGATGCCGAGGAACTCGTCGCCGACATAGACCTCGGCCGAATCTTCCTTGCGCGGCCGCGCCTTCACCTCGAGTTTGGGATTCTGGAAGACGCGCTTGAAATAGGCGTCCAGCTTTCTGATTTCGTCCGGCTTCAAAAGTCTTCTCCGATCGTCGGGCTTGCTCGTTGGAACGCGCTTCTGGCACGTCGACAATGGCGATGTAAAGGCAAGCCGGCTGGATAGAACGCGAACCCTGGGGCCGGATGATTTCAGGTCGAATCCAAATCCGCCTCTAAATCAAGGAGGTAGAGCATGATGTCGTCCGAAAACCGCCTCACACGTTTCGGCATCATGCTCCAGGGGCAACGGCGCCGGCAACCGGACTCAGTCCGGCACGCCGGGTGTTGCAAATCAGATGTCGAAGCTGACGACCTGATCCATCGACTGCGACGGCAAAAGCTGGTCCATCTGCCGCGAAGGCTGGTCGCAACCGGTCTCGCCGACGACGCGGGCCGGTACGCCGGCAACCGTCTTGTTGTGCGGCACCGGCGACAGCACGACCGAGCCTGCCGCGATCTTCGAGCAATGGCCGATCTCGATATTGCCGAGAATCTTGGCGCCGGCGCCGATCAGCACGCCGTAACGGATCTTGGGGTGACGGTCGCCGCCGGCTTTGCCGGTGCCGCCCAGCGTCACGCCATGCAGGATCGACACATCGTCCTCGATCACCGCCGTCTCGCCCACGACGAGGCCGGTGGCGTGGTCGATGAAGATGCCCTTGCCGATGCGGGCGGCCGGGTTGATGTCGGTCTGGAACACCGAGGACGAGCGGCTCTGCAGATAGAGCGCGAAATCCTTGCGGCCCTGATTCCACAGCCAATGTGCCAGCCTGTGCGTCTGGATGGCATGGAAACCCTTGAAATAGAGCACCGGCATGATGAAGCGGTCGCAGGCCGGATCGCGGTCGTAATAGGCCTGGATGTCGACACGCACGATCGACGACCATTCCTTGTCGTCGGCCAGCATCGACTTGAACGTCTGGCGGATGAGGTCGGAGCCGATGTCCTGATGCGCGAGCCGCTCGGCGAGCCGATGGATGACAGCTTCCTCCAGGCTCTCCTGGTTGAGGATGGTCGAATAGAGGAACGCCGCCAGAAGCGGGTCGCGGTTGACCGCTT
Organism: Mesorhizobium sp. M0514; assembly: GCF_040321145.1. Lineage (NCBI taxonomy): Bacteria > Pseudomonadati > Pseudomonadota > Alphaproteobacteria > Hyphomicrobiales > Phyllobacteriaceae > Mesorhizobium > Mesorhizobium sp. M0514. The sequence goes on along the minus strand of NZ_JAMYQZ010000011.1, from coordinate 45,852 downwards.
CCATCGCCTCGTCGCGGACCGAACGCCAGATCGGATCGATCGGCTGGACCATTGTGGGGCGGGAAATGCTGATGCTGTTCATCGACGTCTTGTCCTGCGTCCTGGCCGCTTGCCTATTCTCCGGCGGCACATATAAGCCAGATCATAGCACGATTGAACTCAATTTTCCTTAGTGCTCGGTGAAATGGATTTGGTTCACGGAAATTCAAGCCGCCATGGAAAACGAACCCTTGATCGACGCTCCGCTGAAACGCGCGCTCTCCGCGCTCTATCAAGCTCCGGATCGCCACTATCACAACCTCGCCCATATAGAGGCGTTGCTGGCGCTGGCGGACGAATATCGAGCATCGCTGCATGATTCCGGCGCCGTCGAAGCCGCAATCTGGTTCCATGACGCCATATATGACAGCCGCGCCAAGGACAACGAGGCCAGGAGTGCGGCACTTGCGCAGGACAAACTTGCCGCCCGCACCGATCCGGAGCGCCTCGGCCGCATAGCGGCGATGATCGTCGCCACCGCCACGCATGAACTGCCCAGCCTTCAACCACGGTGCCTTGCCGATGAGAACGCCCTCCGCGACGCAGCGCTTTTCCTCGACATGGACCTGGCGATCCTGGGTGCGTCAGCCGACGCTTTCGACGCCTATGAACAAGCGGTCCGCCGCGAATATGGCTGGGTCGAGGAGCCGATGTGGCGCGCCGGTCGCGGCGCGATTCTCAAGACTTTCCTCGCGCGCCAGCATATTTTTCACACGCAGGAATTCCGCCACAGGTTCGAGCCCCAGGCCAGGCAAAACCTGGCGCGGTCTCTAGAAACGCTCAAATCCTAATCCGGAAATGTCTCCATGCGCTGCGCATAGGCTTTGAAACCGGCGCGCCTGTAGACCGATTGCGCGGCCGGATGGTCGTATGTGTCGGTATGAAGCCAGACCCTTTGCGGCGCCCGCGACCAGATGGCGCGAAGCGCCTGGTCGAGCAGGAATGGCCCAAGCCTGCGGCGGTGGAAGACGGGGATCAGCCCGAAATGAACCAGCTCGACCTCAGGCTGGCCGACGCCGTTGAATTCGCACAGGCCAGCGGCCACGCCCTCGACGCGCAGCACGTGGATATGTGTCGAGGGCAGCGCCAGCAGGCGCTCGAGGTCTTCCGCCGGCATGCGCAGCCGCTGGTCCCATTGCACGGGCTCGCCGACCGCGTGGTAGAGGCTGATATAGTCGGCCACATCAAGTGTTTCACGCGCCACCGTGGCGCCCGATAGCGGGCAGTCGAAAGCCGGCGCCGAATTCGGTTCGCGCATGTCCATATAGGTGACGAGAAGGTCAACCAAAGCGGCACCGCCTCCGGCTGCAAGCCAGACGAAGATCGATCACCTGAAGGCGCCAACGGACTTGGTGGCCGCCCAAACAAAGAACAGGCCGATCACCAACGACAGCCCGTTGAGGATGATACCGACGATGCCGAGGACACGATTGTCGTTTGAACGTCCCAGTGCCATCAAGCCAAAAACCACGCCGGTGATGTGCGCCAGCGGCGCCGCAACGAGAAACACCAGCAGAAAAACCCCGCCGAGGACGTTTTGAGCGGCCAGCGACGCCTCGCCTGGCATCAACGCCAGCGTGACCACCGCCGCAAAATCCATTGCGAACGCCAGCAGGGCCAGGATCACCGAGCGTTTGCCCAAGCTGCTCCGCCCCGCCACGCCGGGCATTGCTATCGTGCTTCTTCCCCATCCGGCCATTACTCGTCCCCGATCAGGTGAAAGCGCCGATCGTCGATGCCATTGCCACAAGCAGCAGGAAGCCAACCGCCAGGGAGCCGCCGTTGAGCAGGATGCCGACGACCCCAAGCACGCGGCTATCGTTCGAACGCACCAGCGCCATCAGCCCGAAAATCAATCCGGCAATATGCGCCAACGGCCCTGCCAGCAGGAAAACCGCCATGAAGAAACCCGTGGCGATGTTCTGGGCACGCTCGGATGCGTGGGTCGGAAGCGCCACCATTGTGGTCAGCGCCATCACACCGGCACCGAAGGCGAGCAGCGCCAGGATGACGGAACGCTTGCCGAACTTGCTTGTCACGACGGCGCCCGGCAGAGCTCGGCGCTTCTTCCCCATTGTGCCATTGTTTGCCACCCCTCGCCGGCCGCCCAATCCATATCGCCCGAAAATCGCTTACCGGTTAAAGCGGATTTTCGGCATAAAACTCCAAAACCCGCTGCTTGAAGGTCTTGTCGCCCACAGCCAGCATATGGTCGCGGCCGTCTATGTGAAACACCTTGGCGTTCGGCATCAGCGCGGCGAGCTCGTCGGGCGAGCCGCCGATATCGTCTGTCGTCCCGACCGCAATCAGCGTCGGTTGGGCGATGCGCGTCATGTCGTGTTCGCTGAGCAGTTCGCGCGACGTGGCGATGCAGGCGGCCAGCGCGCGGCGGTCGCTGCGCGTCTGATCGGCAAAGGCGCGAAACGAGCGGCCGCGCGGATGGCTGGTGGCGGCCGGATCGTCGGCCAGCAGCGCCTCGGCGATCGGATCCCAGTCGCCGACCCCGTCGACCATGCCGATCCCGAGCCCGCCGAAGACCAGCGTCGCCACCCTGTCCGGATCCGACAGCGCCAGGAACGCCGAAATGCGCGCGCCCATCGAATAGCCCATGACATGCGCGCGCCCAATGCCGAGATGGTCGAGCAGGGCCGCCGCATCCGAGGCCATTTTGGCTGGTGTGTAGTCGGCCTCGTCATAGCTCTTCGACGACGAGCCGTGGCCGCGATTGTCGAAGGCGATGGCGCGGTAGCCGGCGTCGTTCAGCGTCTTGAACCAGCCGGGCGAGACCCAGTTGACATAGTGGCTGGAGGCAAAGCCGTGGATCATCAGCACCGGATCGCGATCGCCCGACGCCGGCTGGCGGTCGAGGAAGGCGAAGTCGAACCCGTCATGGGAGAAGAATTGCATCGGGAGCGGCTCAGCCGGCGCCGGGCGTGGGCGCGTTGCCCTTGTCCGATGGCGGCATGCCGGGGCCGGACACCGTGCCGACGGCCGGATGGCGCAGCAGATCGCCATGGTCGATGCCGTTTTTGGCGGCGGTGCCGGCCTTGAGCTCCAGCACGAAGCGCACTGGCACACCCGGCGAGATGACTGCATCGGACAATGGAGTGCCGTGCTTGACGGCCCGGACCTTGCCGTCCTGTCCAACAAAGATCAGGTCGAGCGGCATCGGCGTGTTGTGCATCCAGAAGCCGACCTGCTTCTGCATCTCGAAGACGAACAGCATGCCATGATTGTCGGCCATATCCTGGCGATACATCAGGCCGGCCTCGCGTTCCGAGTCGGTGTCGGCGACTTCGATGGAAAAGGATTTATTGCCCCCTTTCGTCGCCACGACCAAGGGTGTCGGATCGACGGGAAGGATCATCGCCTGACCGCCGGCGATCGTCTGCTGGGATGCGGTCGGCTGCCCGGAATAGAAGTAAGCGCCTGCGGCTACCGCAACGATGACGCAGAGCGCGCCCGCTGTCAGCCAGTTCCTGTACGCCATTGGAAATCCTCGACCAAAGACCATGATCCCTAAAAGTGGTCTCAGGTATTCGGATAAGATCGTGGTGAAACCAAGAAAGAGCCGTCCTGATTTCCTCAGGAGGGCTCGCGTCCTAATGCGCGACCGGCAAGGTGCCCATATCGGGGTGAATCTCGGCAGCCATGAGGCCCTTGTCACCGCGTCCGAAACGCACCAGCACGACCTGTCCGGGCCTGAGCTCGGTGATGCCATAGCGGCGCAGCGTCTCCATATGGACGAAGATATCCTCGGTGCCCTCGCCGCGCGTCAGAAAGCCGAAGCCCTTGGTGCGGTTGAACCACTTAACCAGCGCCCGCTCGAGCCCGCTTTCCGGCGTCACCGCCACATGGGTGCGCTGTTCCTGCATCTCGGCCGGATGGACCGCCGTGGCGGTGTCCATGGACAGCACCCGGAAAGCCTGCAAACCACGGTCGCCATGCTTGACAAGGCACACGACACGCGCGCCCTCCAATGCAGTCTGAAAACCGTCCTTTCGAAGGCAGGTGACATGGAGGAGGATGTCGCCCGAAGAACCGTCATCGGGTAGTATGAAACCGTAGCCCTTGGCCACGTCGAACCATTTGATGGCGCCGGCGATTTCGACAAGGTCGGCGGTATCGCCGCCACTGTCGCGCTTCAGGGCGTCGTCAAGGTTCTCATCCCGCCTCGTGAAAGAGGCCTTATCCCCCATAAGAACGCCCCCTTTTTTTTCAAGAAAACCGCAAGTGATTCTTGACATTAGATTAACACCGCCGCTTCCGGGGTGTGCAAGACCTGCCGTGCCTTTTTTCACGGTTGAATACAGGAATAGCCGACTTGTTGTTTGCCGGCGTCGCTGCCGACAGCAATGACGATCCGTCAAGGCGGTCAACCGGTCGGCAATTTGCAAGGGATTTCGCCGAAATCGGCAACCACTTGTGTCCGGCGCTTCTGTCAGAGCATCTGATTTTTCCAAACCGGTGACCATCTTCGGTCCGATGCTCGTTGCCCTTCGGCGGGGTGGACCTTATGTTGCCTCGCAACCCAACATCCCCGAGGAAATCCCATGCGCTACCTCCACACAATGGTCCGTGTCGCCGACGTCGATGTCTCGCTCGATTTCTACTGCAACAAGCTCGGCCTTAAGGAAGTGCGCCGCTACGAAAACGAGCAGGGCCGCTTCACGCTGATCTTCCTCGCCGCCTCCGAGGATGTAGAAAGCGGCATCACTGAGAAGGCGCCGCTGGTCGAACTGACCTACAATTGGGATCCGGAGGAGTACAAGGGCGGCCGCAATTTCGGCCATCTCGCCTATGAGGTCGACGACATCTACGCCACATGTCAGCATCTGATGGACAATGGCGTCGTCATCAACCGGCCGCCGCGCGACGGCAACATGGCCTTCGTCAAGTCGCCGGACGGCATCTCCTTCGAACTGCTGCAGAAGGGCCCGGCCAAACCCAAGGCCGAGCCGTGGGCATCGATGCCGAACACCGGCACCTGGTAGCGATCACGCCATCTTGAGCGAGGCGGCCGCGCCGACAAGCCGGCCGCCTTTGCCATTTCGACCAACGGCACCTATTTACCTGCCTGTCGCGCCAGCCAAGCAAAGCCAGTGCCTCATCCAGGAGAATTCGTTCATGCCGACCAGCCGTGCCGATGTCACCACCGCATATGCCAGCCGCTATTTGCAGCAGCTGTGCAAGCACTGGGCGCACAAATTTCCCGTCGAGTTCGATCCGAACCACGGCACCATCGATCTGTCGCTCGGCCGCACGGTTCTCGATGCCGATGCGGCAGCGCTGCATATCACGGTGTCGACGGATGAAAGCGGATCGCTGGAGCGCATGGAGAGCGTCGTTGCCGATCACATCAAGCGCTTTGCCTTCCGCGAGGAGCTGACTTTCGAGTGGAAGCAGGCTCCGGCGACCTGATCTGCTGTCAGCCGCAACGCCGAACGCCGGAAGCTGCCAGCCCCGGACAACGTTATGGCGTCACTTGGTTGCGACGCCATCTGAACCGTCGGAACAACGGATCGCTCAGAACTTGTAGTTCAGGCCGATCTTGATCGTATGGGCGTCGATCTTCACCTTTGCGTCGTTGCCCTCGATATCTGTCAAACGGACCTTGCCGAAGTCGAAGTACTGGTATTCCAGCTTCGTGGTCCATTTGTCGGCGAAGGCCCATTCGACACCGCCACCGATCGTGTAGCCGAAGCGGCCTCCGCTCCTCGATGCGCTGCTGTCCGGATCGGGCACCCCGTCAAAATCGAAAGTATCGCCATAACTCAATTTGTAGTGAGTCGCCGCCGCCCCGCCCTTGGCGTAGATCAGCAGCCTGTCGGTGGCGTAGCCTAGGCGGGCCGTCAGATCGCCATAGACGCCCAGTTTCGCCGATCCGAAATTGTCGGGCTCTTCGACGATAGTCCTGTCGCCCTCGATGCTGAGATAGCCCAGATCGGCTTCGACGCCATAGACGAATGCTCCGGACTGCCAGTTGTAACCGGCCTGAACGCCGCCGAGGAAGCCGTCGGTATCGACGTCATGGGTCTGACCAAGCTCCTCGTCGAAGAAGGAATCCGTCTGGTCGACCGCGTCACCGCGTCCCCAGGCATAGCCGGCGTTGATGCCGACATAGCCACCCGACCAGACAAACCCTGCCGGTACGGTCTCAACCACGTCGGCGGCGAACGTCGCGCCGCAAGCCGAAATCAGGAAAGTGAATGCCAGAAGCAGACGTTTCACGAAACTCCCCAATGCGTCGGAAAGAGCATAGCACAGACATGCAGTATTCATTAAGCTGCCCAGGCCGGATAATCGAAAATTGTTGCAGAAAAACAACTGTTTAGCCGAGGCTTAATTAGCATCGCGACCGCAACGCAGAAGCGGTTCAAAGCGAACGCGCTATCTGCAGCAGCGCCAGCACCGAGCGCCAGTTGCGCGCGGTGCCCGGCACTTTCAGCATGCGCGGGATCAGCCCGGCGAACACCGATTTGCCGAGCCCGTCCGGCGCCTTGAGGTAGAGCACGTCGCCCTTGACCTCAAAGCTTTCCGGGCCGGTGCATTTTTCGGCAAGCCTGGCGATCTCGTCCGCCGTCGGCTGGCGCTCCAGCGTGTAGGCGTGAAGCTTGGTCGGATCGCCGGCGACTTCCGGATACGGATTCTCCTTCACCAACCGTTCGAACCAGGAGAGATCGCGCACCATGATGCGCGAATGAAAGCCCCATTTCTTCTCGAAAGCGGCTTCGATCTGTTTCGCCAGCGTGGCGGCGGCGCCCTTCTTGGTCCGGAACACGACATTGCCGCTCTGCACATAACTGGCGACATCGGTGAAGCCTAGCGCCTCGAATAACGCCCGCAACTCCGCCATCTGGACGATGCGGTTGCCGCCGACATTGATGCCGGAAAACAGTGCGACGAAGACAGTGCCGCTCATATGATGAACCCGGCCAGGGTCTCGTTGTCGGTGATGTCCTGATAGTGCACGCCCTCGGCCTCGAAATTTGCCCTCAGCAGATCGAAGTTACGCCGGTCTTTGGTTTCGATGCCGATAAGCACAGAGCCGAAATTGCGTGCCGATTTCTTCAGATATTCGAAGCGGGCGATATCATCGTCGGGACCGAGCAGTTCGAGGAAGTCGCGCAGCGCGCCCGGCCGCTGCGGAAAGCGGATGATGAAGTATTTCTTCAGCCCCTCGAAGCGCAGCGCCCGCTCCTTCACGTCGGGCAGCCGCTCGAAATCGAAATTGCCGCCCGACACCACCGCGACGATGGTCTTGCCGCGGATTTCCTTGCGCGAAAAATCCTTCAACGCGTCGATCGCCAAGGCACCGGCCGGCTCCAGCACCACACCTTCGATGTTGAGCATCTCGATCATGGTGGCGCAGAGCCGGTTCTCAGGGATCAGCCGCACCGCCTGAGCGGCGAACTCCTTGAGGTGGCGCAACGGCTCGCGGCCGATCTCGGCCACCGCCGCGCCGTCGACGAAATTGTCGACATTGGCGAGCCGGACGCGCTTGCCGCTGGCGAGGCTCTGATGCAGGCTCGGCGCACCGGCCGGTTCGCAAAAGACGTAGCGCGCGTCACGTTGCTGATCGGCGAAATAGTGCGTCACCCCCGCGGCCAGGCCACCGCCGCCGACCGGCAGCATGATGATGTCGGGCATGCGCGCGCCTGGCATCTGGTCGGCGATCTCATAGGCGACCGTCGCCTGCCCCTCGATAATATCCTTGTGGTCGAAGGGCGGCACCATATGCGCGCCGGAACTTTCGGTGAATTCGAAGGCGGCGCGGTAGCAGTCGTCGAAGAAGTCGCCGACCAGCCTGATCTCGACGAAATCGCCGCCGAACAGCCGCGTCTTGTCGATCTTTTGCTGCGGCGTCGTCACCGGCATGAACACCACGCCTTTTTTGCCGAAATGGCGGCAGACGAAGGCAAAGCCTTGCGCATGGTTGCCGGCGGAGGCGCAGACGAACAGCTCGGCCTCATTGCCGGCGGCAAGCGCCTTGCGGAAAAAGTTGAAGGCGCCGCGGATCTTGTAGGAGCGCACGGGCGAAAGATCCTCGCGCTTCAACAGCACCCGAGCCCCCGTCTTCTTCGACAGATAGTCGTTTTCCTGCAGCGGCGTTTCGGGAAAGATCTCGCGGATCGCGGCTGCGGCGGTGGCGACACGGGAGGAGAAACTGTTCATGGCGCCGTCACCTCTGGATCGAATGGTTCGAAGGCGAAGCCTATTGCACAATTCGCCGTTTGCAGCCACCGATGCGGCGCGGCCGCTTTGACGCGCCAGCAGGAAATCCATTGGAGCCATCTTCATGCCTGTTTCGGCTGTCGCCCTGAAGACCGTAGACCTTCCTGAATTCGGCGAACCAACAGTGATGCCGCTGGTTCAGCGGCGGACCTACGAAGCGCGCATCGAGGCTCTGCTGGCGCGCGGCGCCGAGGCCGGGCTCGACGCCTTTGCCGTCTATGGCGACCGCGAGCACGCGGCCAATGTCGCCTATCTCAGTGGTTACGATCCGCGTTTCGAGGAGACGCTGCTGGTCATCGTTCCCGGCAGCCAGCCAAAACTTCTCGTCGGCAATGAGGGTTGGGGCTATGCCGAAATCTGCGACGGGCCTTACGAGCGCGTCCTCTACCAGACCTTCTCGCTGCCGGCGCAGCCACGCGACCGCTCGGCCTCTCTATCCGACACGCTTGCCGCCTGCGGCCTGAAGGCCGGCCAGAAGATCGGCGCCATCGGCTGGAAGCCGTTCGGCCCCGGCGATGGCGGTTTTGGCGAGACGACGCTCGACCTGCCGTCCTTCATCGCCGATACGCTGCGCACACTGGCCGGCGACAGAGGCGCGGTGGTGAACGCCGCCAATCTTCTGATGAACCCATCCGACGGCTTACGCGCCATCAACGAGGCCGACCAGTTGGCGGCCTTCGAATTCGCCGCCGCCTTCTCCTCGCAGGGCCTGCGCAACGTGCTTGGGAGTATCGAGCCCGGCATGAGCGAATTGCAGGCCACGCGGCTGATGGGGATCAACGGCCTGCCCCTGTGCTGCCACCCGATGCTGTCCGCCGGCAGGCGTGCGCCCTACGGCTTGCCTAGCCCGCGCCTCGACATCATCAAGCGCGGCGATCCCGTCACCATGGCCTATGGCATCCAGGGCTCGCTCAACGCCCGCGCTGGCTTCCTGGTCGAGAGCGCCGCGGAACTGCCGCGCGAGATAGACGATTATGTCGACAAGCTGGTCGCGCCCTATTTCGCCGCCGTCGTCGACTGGTACGAGACCATCGGCATCGGCGTTGCCGGCGGCGTGCTGTGGAAAGCCGTGCACGACCGCATAGGCGACCCGTTCTTCGGCGTCTCGCTCAATCCCGGCCATCTCGTCCACATCGACGAATGGATGCATTCGCCGGTGTTTTCCGGCTCGGACATCAAGCTGCAATCGGGCATGGCGCTGCAGGTCGACATCATTCCGGCGACCGGAACCAGCTATTTCACCACCAACATCGAAGACGGTATCGCGCTTGCCGATGAGTCCCTGCGCGAGGAGATCGCGGCCCGCTATCCCGAGGCATGGCGCCGCATCGAGGCGCGCCGCGCCTTCATGCGCGACGTGCTGGGCATCAGGCTCAAACCCGAGGTATTGCCCTTCTCCAACATTCCGGCGTTCCTGCCGCCATTCTGGCTTTCGCGCAACAGTGCGATGGCTGTGGCCCGACGCTGACCACATTTCGGCTGGACACGACTTACTTCTGCCGCACTCTCACTGTCCGGGAGGTGTCGCGGAGGGTAGACGGGCCGAGGGTAGACAGGCCTTTGGGCCTCAAAGTGAATTCTAAGTGAATTCATCTTTCGATTGGAATTTTTGACGTGCGTTTGAAGACGATTTGCATTCTTGCACTTGCCCTGTTGATCGCCGGCTGCGGCGGCCGCAAAACCGAGGAACTGCTCGGCAGCGCCGTCATGTCCACGCCGGTGACCGAAATCTCGGGCAATCACTCGATCTTCATTGCGACCACACGCAAGAAATCCGACGATCCCAACAAAGTTTTCGACGGCGAACGCTCGGCGACGCTGAACTACGCCCGCGTCACCGTCACCGTTCCCGGCACCCACCAGACCGGCCAGATCGAGCGCCGCTCGCGCGGCAAGTCGAACGACCCGGCGAAATACTTCATGGCTTCCGAGGTCGTCGGCTACGATGCGCAGCCTCAATTCTCAAGCGCGCTCAATGCCGACATTGCCGCGCGCGGCGGCCGCGTCATGGTCTTCGTGCATGGCTACAACACCGGCTTCGACGACGCGGTCTACCGCCTGACCCAGATCGTCCACGATTCCGGCTATCCCGGCACGCCGGTGCTGTTTTCCTGGGCATCGGGCGCCAGAACCACCGACTATGTCTATGACAAGGAAAGCGCCAGCGCCGCCCGCGATCAGCTGGAGGTGACATTGCGCATGCTGCAGCAGTCCGGCGCGCGGCGCATCGACATCGTCGCCCACTCGCTCGGAACCTGGGTGACCATGGAAACGCTGCGCCAGATGGCCATCACCGGCGACCGCGATCTCGGCGGCAAGCTCGGCGATGTCGTGCTGGCCTCTCCCGACATCGACGTCGACGTCTTCAAGAGCCAGATGCGCCGCTACGGCAAGCCGGACAAGCCGTTCATCCTGCTGCTCTCCGACGACGACCGGGCGCTGCGGCTCTCAGGCCTGATCGCCGGCTCGCGGCCACGCGTCGGCGACTACAAGGATGCCGCCGACCTCGCCGCTTATGGCGTCACCGTGGTCGACCTCTCCAAGGTCAAGGGAGGCGACAGCTTCAACCACACCAAATTCGCCGACAATCCCGAACTGGTGAAGATGATCGGCCAGCGGCTGCGCGAGGATGACGGCTTTGCCAGCGACCAGACGGTGACCGACCGTATCAGCGCGCTCGGACAATAAGGCTGTCGCCTTGCGGCGACCGTCGCCGCGTGAGGTCGCGAATGCCGCTCGGCCCGATCACTTTCAACTGGACCGGGCCGGTCTCTGCCTCTACGACATTGAAATCGGCGCCAATGCGCCAGCGGGAGCCCGCGTGAACGAGCGTTGGAAGACTGTCCTGGTCCTTGCGTTCGCGCTCGCTGCCGCCGGCTGCGCCGGCCCGAACACCCATGACCTGTTGAACGAGACGACGGTTTCGGTGCCTGCCTCCGACATCGCGGCCACCCACGAAATCTTCGTCGCCACCACCCGCAAGCAGGCGACCAAGGACCCACGCCAGGTGTTCGATGGCGATCGCTCGCTGACCACCAGCTACGCCCGCGTCGACGTCACCGTGCCGAAGGTACACCAGGTCGGCGCCATCGAGCGCGCCAAGGGCTCGGCCAATTCGAACCCGGCCAAGCAATTCACCGCCACCGACGTCGTCCACTATGGCGACGCCTCGCAATTCGCCAAGGCCGTCGGCGCCAACATCACCATGAATGGCGACCGCGCGCTGGTCTTCGTCCACGGCTTCAACAACGGCTTCGACGATGGGGTCTACCGGCTGACGCAGATCGCCCACGACACCGAATATCCGGGTACGCCGATCTTGTTTTCGTGGGCTTCGAGCGGCAAGACCACGGGCTATATCTACGACAAGGACAGCGCCAACGCCGCGCGCGACGACCTCGAGGCGACGCTCAGGATGCTCGCCAAGACAAAGGTCAAGAGCATCGACATCATCGCGCATTCGATGGGAACCTGGGTGACGATGGAAGCGCTGCGCCAGCTCGCCATCACCGGCGACCGCGATCTCGACGGCAAGCTCGGCCGTGTCGTCCTGGCATCGCCCGATATCGATGTCGACGTCTTCAAGAAGCAGATGATCCGCTACGGCAAGCCCGACAGGCCGTTCGTCATCCTGCTTTCCGCCGACGACCGTGCTCTGCGATTGTCCAGCCTGATATCCGGCGACAAGCCGCGCGTCGGCGACTACGGCAACGCCGCCGACATTGCCAGCTACGGCGTGGTCGTGGCCGACCTCAGCCAGATCAAGGGCGGCGACCGCCTGAACCACGCCAAATTCGCCGACAACCCGTTCCTGGTGCAATTGCTCGGCGACCGTCTGCGCGCTCCAGCCGGCCTGGCATCGGACGAACCCACGCAGGGCCAGATCGACAATCTCGGCCGAGGCCTCGGCAAGGCAGTCGGATCCGTCGCCGAGATCATCATCACGACGCCATTCAAGGTGCTGACCATCGCCACCGGCGGATGAGAGCCAAGCAGCGGGCTGATCTCAGATAAAAAGATCGACCTTCTGGAACGTCGTCACGTCGATCAGGCCGACATCGGAAATCCTGAGCTCCGGAATGACGACCAGCGCCAGCAGCGAGTGCTGCATGTAGGCGTTGTTGAGCGAGCAGCCCATCTTGCGCATCGCCTCGGTCAGTTTCTCCGCCTTGGCCGCCACGATTTCCGCCCGCTCGTCCGACATCAGCCCGGCGATCGGCATTTCGACCAGCGCAAGCTCCTTGCCCTTCGAAAACAGCACCACGCCCCCGCCGACCTCGCCCAGCCGGTTGACGGCCAGCGCCATGTCTTCCTTGTTGGTGCCGACGCAGATGATGTGGTGGGCATCATGTGCGACGCTCGACGCAATGGCGCAGTCGCCCATATAGCCGAAGCCTGAGACGAAGGCATTGGTGACGCCGCCGGTGCCGCGGTGGCGCTCGACCAGCGCGATCTGGCAGATGTCGTTGCGGCGGTCCATGGCGACCAGCCCGTCCTCGACCGGCAGGTCGGCCTCCAGCGCCCGCGTCGGCGCCTGGTTTTCGATCACGCCGATGACCCGCACCCGCACCTCGTTGGCGCCCTTGGGCGCCGCAATGTCGAAGTCGCCTGGCTTCAGCTTCTTGCCGAGCTTGACGGTGTTCTTCGCCGATTTGGGGTAATCATAGGCCGGGATGTCGATCTCGAGCTTGCCGCCCTTGGCCAGCCTGATACCGCGGCCATAGACCTCGTCGATGGTCATGGCGGCAAGATCGGAGACGATCAGCAGATCGGCCAGCCGTCCCGGCGCGATCGAGCCGATCTCGCGCTCCAGCTTGAAATGCTGGGCGGTATTCAGCGTCGCCATCTGGATCGCCGTCACCGGCTTCAATCCCTGTTGGATGGCGTGGCGGACCACCCGGTCCATATGGCCTTCATGCACCAGCGTGCCGGAATGGCTGTCGTCGGTGCACAGGATGAAGTTGCGCGGGTCGAGACCGCTCTCGGTCACCGCCTTAATCTGCGAGGCAACATCGTACCAGGCCGAGCCCAGCCGCAGCATTGCCTTCATGCCCTGGCGCACGCGGGCGATCGCGTCCTCGGCGCGCGTGCCTTCATGGTCGTCCTCCGGCCCGCCGGCGACATAGCCATGGAACGGCAGGCCGAGGTCGCGCGACGCATAGTGGCCGCCAACCGTCTTGCCCGCTCTCACAGTGGCGGCTATCTCGCCCGACATGACCGGATCGTTGGCCACGACACCGGGAAAATTCATGACTTCGCCGAGCCCGATGATGTTTTCCCAGGTCATCGCTTCCGCGACATCGGCGACCGTCAGTTCTGCCCCGGCATGCTCCAGCCCCGGCGCGGACGGCACGCAGGACGGCATCTGGACATGGATGTTGATCGGCATGGCGACGGCCTCGTCATGCATCAGCCGCACGCCGGGCAGACCCAGCACATTGGCGATCTCGTGCGGATCGATGAACATGGAGGTGGTGCCGTGCGGGATGACGGCGCGGCAGAACTCGGTCACCGTCACCATGCCGCTCTCGACATGCATATGCGCGTCGCACAGGCCGGGCACGAGATAGCGGCCGCCGGCATCGACCACCTTGGTGCCCTGGCCGATCGCATGGCTGGCATTCGGCCCGCAATAGGCGAAGCGGCCGCCTGAGATTGCGATGTCGGTGCCGGCTATGATTTCGCCGGAATGCACGTTCACCCAGCGGCCGTTTCGGATGACGAGGTCGGCCGGCTTGCGCCCCGTTGCGACGTCGACCAGATGCGTCGCCATCTCGGTCCAGGGCTTGGGTTTCGTCGCCGACGGCTGCTTGGCCATGAAAGACTCCTGTTTGCCCGACTGTGCCAAGCCGGCAAGGTTTTGGCCAGCGATCACGGACGAAATCCGCTTGATGAGAATTCGCCCGGGCGGATGCGCCGCACCTGCTCACCCCGAGGGCAGGCATCAGCGGTGCGGTCATTCAGTTTGGCTTGTGCCGCCACTTATGCTACCATTCTGGCTATGGTGCTGATTTGCGCCGACGACCCGCCGCGAGGCGGGTTTTTGTTGTGATGAGCCCGAAACTCCTGAGGTGAAGTCATGATCCGGTTCCTGAAAGCATTCGCCTTCGTCACCCTGTTCCTGATCTCGTCCGGCTTTGCATCCGCCGAGGAGCGTTGGCAGACCTTGCCGGAGCCGGCGGCGATGCCCAAACCGGATCAGAGCGGATATGCGCCGGTCAACGGCATTCAGATGTACTATGCCGTTTTCGGCGCCGGTGATCCGATTCTCCTGATCCATGGGGGCCTTGGCCATGGCGACATCTGGGCAAGCCAGGTGGCGACGATGTCCAAGACGCACATGGTGATCATTGCCGACAGCCGCGGCCATGGCCGTTCTACCCGCACCGAGCAAGCTTACGGCTATGACCTCATGGCGTCGGACTATCTTGCGCTGCTCGACTATCTCAAGATCGACAAGACCGCTCTTGTCGGCTGGAGCGACGGCGGCATTATCGGCATCGACATCGCGCTGCATCATCCGGAGCGGCTGACACGGCTCTTTGCGCAGGCCGCCAACGTCACCACCGATGGCGTCGATCCGGGTGTGCTGACCAACAAGACCTTTGCCGCCTACATCGACCGCTCGGGCCGCGACTACAAGAAACTGGCGAAGACTCCCGACCAGTACGGTGCCTTCGTGGCGCAGATCAGCCACATGTGGGAGTCGGAGCCGGCCTGGACCAAGGAACAGCTCGGCAAGATAACCACGCCGACCGCGATCGTTGCCGGCGACCATGACGAGGCGATCAAGCGCGAACACACCGAATACATGGCCTCCGTCATTCCGGGCGCCAAGCTCATCATCCTGCCCAACGCCAGTCATTTCGCCATGCTGCAGGCGCCGGACGAATATAGCCAGGCGGCGCTGGACTTCATCGACGCCAAATAGCGCCCCCAGCTGAGCACCCAGCGCAGCAACGGGTACATTCCGATTGTTGAACAATGGGTTCCGTTTTGCGGCGAATAGGATTACCTTCCGGCAAGACGCCTTCTGAACCGCCTTTTCGGAGAACTCGATGCGCTGTCTGACCATTGCCAGTGCCGGATTTCTGATTGCTCTGGCCGGGCCGGCATTCGCCGCCGACCCGATGGCGGTGCCGATGACCGAACCAGGCTTCGACTGGACCGGCTACTATGCCGGCCTGCAGGCCGGCTACGGCTGGGGCCAGTCCGACATATCAGTGACGGAAGGCGCGCCGTTTTCCATCGCGCCCGACATTGACGGCGGTTTCGTCGGGGGCCATGTCGCCGGCCTGTGGCAGTTCGACCAGGCAGTGCTCGGCGCCGAGGCGGAGCTCAATTATTCCGCCGTCGACGGTACGGCCGTATCAGGCCTTGGAAGCACATTCCGCACGGACATCAAGTGGTTCGGATCTGTCGACGCCAAAGCGGGCTTCGCCATGGACCGCGTGCTGGTCTACGGCGTCGGCGGCGTCGCCTTTGCCGGCATCGAAACTTCGCAAGTCGCGGGCGCGTCGTTCGCCGGCACACGCACGAATGTCGGCTGGACCTTGGGCGCCGGCGTCGACTATGCGCTGACCGACAAATTCATCGTCGGCGCGCAATATCGCTATTATGATTTCGGCTCCGAGCACTATGACGTAGCGGAACCCTTCAACGATCGCGATCAGGATGTGAAGCTGAACGCGGTCGGTATCAATCTCAGCTACAAATTCTGAGCCTTCTCGGCGACTGAGATTTTGGCAACAACCAACTGTTTTGCCATCACGAACCACCTTTCATGAGTCCGACACTCGGCAAAAGATGGCTTGACGGGTTTTCGCTGGCGTCTGAAAAGGGCTGGCCTGCGGACGTGGCGGAATTGGTAGACGCAAGGGACTTAAAATCCCTCGATCTCTGATCGTACGGGTTCGATTCCCGTCGTCCGCACCAAATTGAAATGCTTAGGATTGGTTCTGTAAGAACTCACTGGCTACCATAGAAAAGGCTGACGCGGGTAGCCGTAGAGCCGGGATACAAAGCCGGGAACTGCCATGCTGGAGTTTTGGTGTTCGGTATTGGCTGCCGTAAGAACAGTGACGGGGCTGACGGCGCAACTGCGCTTGAGCCAAATCCCGAACCTGTAGCCCCTTCGGTCGTAAGCTCGGCAGTTGGGGATCTACTGCATCCGAAAAACGACGGTATCCGTGTCGCTGGATTTGCATCGAATGCCGACCAAAACGCCGAGTTCATAGTCATCGACGTGCCACGGTCGGAACGTCGACCACATCGAAGCGATCAAAAGCAATATTACAAGCGTGCTGGTAGCTCTTCATACCTATGGAGCATGTCGACATCGAGGATGCCTTCCGAAGTACCGGAACTTACAATGAAGGCCGACATGAGAAATACCCGTCGTCCGGCCTTGACGGTCATTATGAGATCAGGATGTGGCCGCAGAACGGGAGCCGGCTGGGGCCGCAGCGGCCTCAACCCGGTGGGCATGCCCCGTCGCGATTTTAAGAAGAGTTGCAGCCGTTTCCTGTGGCGTCCAACCTTGCGCTTCTGACGCAGTCACCAAGGCCGCAAACGCGGCTTCTAATGCGACTTCACAGTTCACCTCACGGTCTGGGCTATCCTCTGGCAATATCGGGGGTTCGACGGATTGGGACATCGTGACTTCTTTCAAAGGGGAAAAACCCGCCGCCCCAGCCTTTTGCCACTCAAACATTTCAGCAAAGGATCATTCCAGCTATCAGCAGCGTGATTAGAACTGACAACGGCACGGCCAGAAGACCGACCAACTCAACATTTCTTGTGTTTTGTCGCTTGTCCATCTTCGTCGCCCGCATGTCGTTGGCTTTGGCATCTTGCCGTCAACGTGCAGCTGTTGGAACCAACCACAAGTGCCGCTGATCGGAGATTCAGTCGGTGCTGCATATTAGCAACACATTGTGGAACGATCGGGCGGCATCAGCCAATTGCTTTTGAATGCCCTTGCACTTGCTTCGTACGATTCCGTACAGTTTCCCCCATTGGGGGAGCTGCCGATGGACCATGACGAGGAAGGCTACAGCATTGACGCCTTCGATTTCGATGTGGTGTGCGAGACCTTCAGGAGATCCGTTCGGGAGCTGAACCTGGCTGAAGAGCATTGGGTAGACCACGCGAAGGCGCTCCTACGGGAATTCACCGACAGCGCACCTGACGACGACATGATTAGCCGGATCGTCGGGCGCTAGTGGCCTATACAGCCCTAGTTGGTTAGAATCGTACCCCGGTCCTGCCACGGAAACCTTTTCCAAGGTTTGCCGCGTCATAGAGGCATCACAGAAGCTCTCGGAACAGATTGCCCAGCGCGGAGGCCTATTAACGAAAAAGCTCGCCACCTTGAGGCAACGGGCATCGCCAATGCCCTCAGAGAGCCCTGCCTGGACGTGTGGCGTCCTGTCCGGCCCTCGCCATTGATTTCGTCGGCAAGCTTGTCTTTGGCCTCGTGATAGGTCTTGAAGTTGGCATCGGGATCGCAATCGCCGGCTGCCAAGGATGCCGGGCCGCTGGCCGACCTATCAGTCAGGCGTCCGAAGCCAGAGCGTTATAAAGCAGCAAACACGCCAGGATAGAAACGGCGCTGCCTAGCAGCTGGTCTGCCGTCAGGCCGGAAAAATAGACAAGATGAAACGTCACCATCGCTCTACCAATCACGGTTCGGAACACTGCCGAATTAACCGTTAGCCGACGCTAATGTTCCGCTCTGGACTCACTACCGCTTTGGAAGAATCCTGCCGCAGCGATCAGCGCCCCGCCCGACCTTGATCTCAACGTCGGTGCCACAAGGCTTTCCTTCGTTCGCATGGTTCGCAGAGATTAGCACGATCGCATACTCTCATCTCATCCGGCGTCGTCTCCCTCACAAAGCAGCGCCGGTAAGGCTCGGCGACCTTCTTGTTTGTCCCGTGTGCCAAAGGAGGTCGCCGGGCCTGCCGTTGCTCATCTTTGCTGGTGGTTGCTCCTGATGGCTGCGCTTGACGCCGTCGCCCTACTGCTACCTGCGGGGTAAGGCCGGCGAGCCCTCTTGTCAGGCAGTCCGGCATGTAGGATTATAGTCCTCGTTGCGGCGACCCCTCAATGGAGAGCGCCAATGGCCAGAACCAAACCTTCGGAACAACTTTCCCGGGCTGAAATCGAGCGCTTCCTGGCGGCAGCCGAAGCGCTGCACAAGAGCATCGTCGGGCCGCTCCTGGCGTACCACGGCGAGCACTACCAAGCTCTACGTAAGGTCCATGGACCCCTGTTGAAGTCGATCGAGACCATCACCGGCCAGAAGGCGAAGTTCATCCAGTGGAACGGGACAGGACCGGCACAGCCCCGGGACAAGCCTCCGGGCTAAGTCTCCTCCCGGAAATCCAGCAGCTTGGCATGGCGAAGCTTCTCCTCGCCCTTTAGGAACCGCACGCGGCCGACCAGGCCCGGCTTTAGCCATTCGGCCTTGTCACTCTTGAGCCCTTTCGGCGCCGGCCCGCCAATCTTGCCTTGCACGCGGTCCCATAGGCGCTGGCGCTTGTCCGCCTTGAAGGTGACGAAGGCGCCGCCGGCATAGTGGCCTTTGTCGGCCATCAGCACCATGGCAGGCTTGCCGGCCTCGCGCTGCACGCCGATGATGTCCATCTCCTTTTCGGCATAGCACTTGATCTTGCGCCAGTTCGTCGTCGGACCCGACCGATACTTGCTGCCCTTCCGCTTTGAAACGATACCTTCAAGCCCAGCCTGGTCGACCAGATGAAAGACGGCGTCGCCAGTGCCCGGCATCGCTTCGCTGAACTGGATTCGGCCGCCGTCCGGGATCAACGCCCGGAGGATCTCGCGACGGTCTTCCACCGGCGTGTTCCGCAAGTCATGCCCGTTCAGATGCAAGAGGTCGAATGCTAGCAGATACAGATCGCGCGACGGCTTGCGGCTGGTCGCGGCTGATTGATGCGCATGGAAGTCGGATAGGCCAGCCTCATTGATCGTAATGGTCTCGCCGTCGATGATGAAGTCTTTCGCCTCGATCGCTTCCGCCTCACCGGCAAGTTGGATGTAGCGGCCCGTCCAATCATAACCGTTCTTGGTGATCAGCCGAATCCCGTCATCATCCTTGATGACCTGGGTGCGGTAGCCATCGAATTTGATCTCATGAATCCAATCATCGCCCATCGGCGGCGTGTCGACCAGTTCGGGTTCCATAGGCTTGATGAATTTCAGACGCATGCACTGACTCGCAGAACCACGACTTCAATTAGCTATCGCTAAATTAGTTCCGGAACATTTTAGACGAATTGGATGTTTGAAGGGCTATGAAGATCGAAGCCGACCAATGCCGGGCAGCGCTGACGCTCATCCGGCGCACAATGGAAGAGCACTGTCCTCCTGGCGTGCTGCCGAGCGAAGAGATGGTCAATGGGCTCTATGGTCCGGAACTGATCCATGAGGCGGAAGCCATTGCCGCCGGCATCGTCGCAACCATTGACCAGCTGCAATTGCCCGTGATGAAACCGCCGTCCCCTAGTATCAAATAGAGACCGACACAGGGAAGGTCGCTTGGCCGCGCGATCGTGGGCTCGCAACGACCGGCGAGGCGATGCCGGCCTCACCAAGGGTTACAGCCCCTCGACCAGCAGCGAAGGCGGCTCGCGGCAGTGCAACGCCCGAAGTGTTTCGAGACGACGATGTCCACCGAGCGTAGCCAGCGCGCGTCGTGCTGCACAAGGACCGAGGCAGCGGCACGGCCGCCCGGGTTACTCCAAAGGCGGCTCTTCGCTCTGTGGAGCCAAAACGGTGATATCCATCCTGGCGATTGTCGATGCGGCGCGCCCCTGGGCGCCAGAATCCGTGTCGCCACTTTCTGCCGCCATTGCCTTGGCGCGATGTCCTACGCTGTCTGCGCTTTTGCCTGGCGCAAATCCTTCGCCCGGTTCTGTCTTTGCGGGTTTCGGTCGAGTTTCAGCTGCCTGCCGATGTTGGTTTCCAATCGCCGAGACCATTGATACCTCCCCTTGATGAGGCCGCGACTGTACCTGTCAAGGCTGTAGCGAGGCTGATCACTTAAGTGGTCGGGTTGCGCCCGCTCGTAGTGGCCCTCCGATTACTGGGCTCTCGATGCCTTGGCGCTCGCGGACGTCTGGTCGGGTGGGAAGTTCAAACTCAGCCGCCCTTTGCGGCACCGGCTTCGCCCGACAACTAGGAACGATTTCGGCCGCCATGTGTTACGCAATCATGAATCTCGCGGATCCTGGATCAACAATGGCAACCGATCTTTTCACGATGCAACTCGCTGATGCTCAGCAGCGCATCAAACAGACCGAGTTCGCGCTGGTACTCAGCGAGAAAATGGTGGCTGAGAACCTCGCTTTATCCAGCAGGATACGATCGGCGAGGCGGCGTGTCCTGAAGGCCGGAAGGCCTCTGGCGACAGTCGACTCAACAAGCTGAAAGAGTTCTTCAAATGATCTCGACCCAGTCCGGACGTGGGAGAGCTTGCCGGTAACCTTAGCGGTAATCGGCCGAGTCGCAGCAGGAAGCGCGCTGAAAACTTGCTCGATGAAGACTGCGGCGTCGCTATGAATCTCGCCTTGTGTTGCCGAATCCGATCTGCGCAAAGGCGCGTGGTCGAGACCAGGCAGCGGCTCACGAAGATTGATCCCAGCAGGGCAAATTGACCGCTACGGCTCAGTTGAGGCAGCACTTCGAAATCACGGCTATTGACCTGCTGAGCTATCAGTTTCCCTCGATCTCTAATCGTATGGGTTCTCCGCACCACCCTTCGCTCTTCGAGCTTCGGGTGGCACGCCACCCAAGGCAGCCATCTCAAACGTCGAGATAGCCGGCGGCGACGAGCATCGCCTTGTATCGTTGGGCAAATCGGCTGGGCAAACGACTGAGGTAACCTGACGCGCCAATATCCCAATGCGCGCCCAGTTCGCGGTCGAAGGCAGCCGGGTCGAATTGCAGCAAGCCGCTGCGTGGGTAGACCGTGAATTCTCCGAAGATCGGCTCCCCCTCCTCCTCGTAGAAATCGACACGCACCATGTCGAACTCGCTGCCGAGCGCCTCGGCTGCCTCGATCATCCGCGCCAGGCTCTTGGGAGGGGGAATTTCCAGGCTCGAGTCGATCGCGCCCTGGACGATGTTCAGCCGGCGCCAATCGCGATCCAGGTGGGCGGTATTCTTGACCGTGGAACGGAAGGCGACGACGACAATGTAGGCGACGTGGCCAGCCAGCACACAGAATTTGTAGTCGACCGGGTCATAGCCCTGGTCCTTGCCCACAAGTGCTTCGACGAAAACCCGCCGCTCTATGTGCGCATAGCTGCGCTCCAGCTTGCGGGCGCCATAGGTTTGGCCAAGGTATCCCGTCATCTCGGCAATGATCGACTCCCGGTCGGCGTTGGCCGGATCGCGAACGATGACATTCATGGCGCAACCGTGGTTGCATTTGACGGCGTAGGGGATTTTCAGGTCATCGAAGGGGATCTGGCGCGGATCGTCGCCCTGCCACAGCACCTCCGGGATGGCGAGCCCGGGAAGCCGCTCCCTGACGATTTCCTTGGACTTGAGCTTGTCGAGAAGGCCGGTAAAGCGAGGATCGTCATCGAAGATCTTGCGCCAGTGGATCTTTTCCGTGAACGTCACCGGGGCTGCAAAATTCGGCAGATGCCGCATCCGCTCAAGGAAACGCTGGGTCAACCGGCCGTAGCGGACAAGCAGCGCGGCGTTCAGCAACAGGAGAGATGCCCGCGCGCTGTTTCGCTTCAGCCATGCCTTTGCGCCACGCGCCATTCCGGTGTCCTTGCAACCTGCGCAACTTCATCCGCGAAGTGGACGTGCCACCCTGCCCGCAGCAGTGAGGCACGTCGAGCTTCGCCGAGCTAGCCCTTCATCGGGTACAGTTTCAAATGCTGGATCAGGATGATCGTCTTGGCATCGATGATGCGGCCGTCTGAAATGCCGGCCAGCGCTTCATCAAGAGGCATTTCCAGAACCTCGATGTCCTCGCCCTCGTCGGCCGCGCCGCCGCCGGCCGAGATGCGGTCGGCGGGTGAATAGCGCGCCACAAAGAACCACAGCCGTTCGGTGACGCTGCCTGGGCTCATATAGGGGGAAACAGCCGCTCGATGTTCTGTAAGCGATAGCCGAGCTCTTCCTCGGCCTCCTTGAGGATGGCGGTTTCGGGATCGTTTTTGTCGAGCAGGCCGGCGCAGGCCTCGATCAGCGGTTCGCGGTGGCCGGTGACGTAGGCGGGGTAGCGGAACTGCCGCACCAGAAGCACCGTCTGACGCTCGGGATCGAAAGGCAGGATCACCGCGCCGTCGCCACGATCGTAGGTCTGGCGAATCTGCGTCTCCCACTGCCCGTCTCGCCGACGGTAATCGAGGACGGTCTTCTTCAGAACCGCCCAGTCGTCGGACAGGACTTCCTCCGAGCGGATGCGGATACGATCTTCCATGATGAGCTCCAAGCTGTCGGCGCCATGGCGTAACCGCGAACGGTTTTGCGCGCAACCGAAACGGCGAAGCTTTCACCGCCTCGTGTCTGGTGCCGGCAACTGCCATCGCCTAAATAGCTGCAGTCCCTCTCCGGAGTTTTTTTGATGACCGCAGCGCTTTTCCAGCCGATCGCCCTCGATGGCCTGACCTTTCCGAATCGTATCGCGGTGGCGCCGATGTGCCAGTATTCCGCCGAAGACGGCTCGGCCAGCGACTGGCATCTCTATCACTGGATGAACCTGGCGATGTCGGGCGCCGGCATGGTCACCGTCGAGATGACCGACGTCGAACGGCGCGGCCGCATCACCCATGGCTGCCTCGGCCTCTATTCCGACGACAACGAGGCGGCCGCCCGGCGCACGCTAGATGCAGCAAGGCGCGTCGCCGCGCCGGAAACGAAATTCGGCATTCAGCTTGCCCATGCCGGCCGCAAGGCCTCCAACCGAAAGCCCTGGGAAGGCGGCGGCCCATTGCAGCCGGGCGAGGATCCCTGGCAGACCGTCTCGGCCTCGGCCATCGCCTATGACACCGGCTGGAATGTGCCGCATGCGGTGGAGGAGGATGAAATCCTGCAGCTTATCGAGCGCTTCACTCAAGCCGCGAGGCGGGCCGAGCGCGCCGGCTTCGACTTCCTCGAGTTGCACGCCGCGCACGGCTATCTGATCTTTCAGTTCCTGTCGCCGCTTTCCAACCAGCGCACCGACCGCTGGGGCGGCTCGCTGGAAAACCGCATGCGTTTCCTCATCGAGATCGCCAAATCGGTGAGGAAGGCGGTTCCAAACCTGATGCTTGGCGCCCGCCTGTCGGTAAAGGACTGGGTCGATGGCGGTTTCGAGGTCGCGGACGCGATCGAGGTGGCCAAAGCCTTGAAGGCGCTTGATGTTGCCTATCTCTGCTGTTCGAGCGGCGGCAATTCGCCGTTGCAGAAGCTGCCGACCGGCCCCGGCTATCAGGTGCATCTGGCCGAAGCGGTGCGCAAGGGCGCCGGCATCCCGACACGGGCTGTCGGCCTGATCGACGATCCCGCGCAGGCAGAGGCGATCGTCGCCGACGGCCGCGCCGACATGGTCGCGCTGGCCCGCGCCTTCCTCGCCGATCCGCGCTGGGGCTGGCGCGCCGCCGCCACCTTCAGCGAAAAAATCCATCCCGCGCCACAGCTCGCCCGCTCGGTGACCACGATGCAGCACTGGACGAAGGGCTGAACAGGCTGCGCCGACGGTGGTCGCGCTGTCGTTCGCCGCGTCGTCTCCGGTCGGCGCGCAATATTGCGAAGGCACGGTGCACGGCCTGTCCAGGCACTACGATCTCGATACCGGCAGCGGGTTTCTCGCTGTGCGCGCACGGCCGAACTTGTCGTCGCGCATGATCGGGCAATTGTTCAATGGCGACCACACCGAGATTTTCGACCGCCGCGGCAACTGGTACCAGGTCGAAATCGGCGGACGGACCGGCTGGGCCAACGCCCGCTGGCTGCGCAACGACTGCGGTTACTGAGACCAACGATTGCGGTTGCTGAGACGCCAATGCATGTCGCCCAAAAGTGGGACCCGGTTTTGGGACAACGACATGCATTAAACAGAAATCAAAAGCGCGTCGCAAACGCGACGCGACTTTTGGGCGCAGGCTGACGGCCATTTTTGCAACCATATTGGCTGCTTTGCGTTGCGGCCATCATGGATAACAAACCTTTTGAAACCCCGGTCGTGGTCGAACTCGGCCATGTCGGCAAATATCGCCAGATCCGCAGCACCCAGGAAGCGGCGGAGTGTCTGATGACGGTGTGGCCGCTCAATCGCGGCCCGCGCCATCGTGATGCTCTCGACACTTGCCTCAAAGTGCTGGAAGGTTATCGTTCGACGGCCGATGCACGCAGGGCCTTGATCGAAGCGGCCAAGGAATCGGAAGTGCTGGTTCCCGAAGACCGGCTGCCAGACGCCAAGTTGCATTGAAGCCCAAATTGCAATGAAAAACGGGCCGCATTGAGCGGACGGACGAACCGGAGGATTTCATGGCGAAGCTGACTTACAAGATCGTCGAGCATGACGGGGGCTGGGCCTACAAGGTCGGTTCGACATTCTCGGAGACATTCCCGACCCACCAGGATGCGCTGCGCGCCGCCGAGATCGCCTCGGCCGAACAGCAGATCGCCGGCGCCACGGACGGCATCCAGTATGAGGATGCCGAAGGCAAGTGGCACGACGAACTGGCCGACGGCCGCGACCGGCCGCAGACCGAAGTTTCCGACTGATCCTTGCCCCTCAGCTTTCGCTGCCGGCCGTGGATGCTCGCCTAAGCAATTCCCTTGGGAATTGCGTCAAAACAAACAGGCGGGACATCCTGCCGGTCAGTCGAAGCCGCGGCTTGGTCAGTTGCCGCAATATTGATCGTTCACGTTGGGCCTCACATTTCCGTAGGGTCCTGACGGGTCGGAGGCGCACGGCCCCGTAGCGCCGCCATAGCCTTTGCTGCCGTCGGCATTGATGCTGCCGGTGGTGCTCTGGTCGACGGTCGATGACTGCTCGTTCCCGAACGGCCACCAGCTGTGATCGTTGGAATACCTGCCGTCCGATGACTGCGCCATCGCCGATGTGGCAAGACCGATCGTCAGGACGGATGCTGCAAAAACTTTCCTGTACATTGAATTACTCCGTATCTGCCGCCTTGGGTGCGACACGGGGTAAACCGGATATCAGCCGAATGGTTCGGTGAAATTGTTGTGAGGCTGTGGTGAGGTCTTGGCCGGCGAATGCCCGCTCGGCAATGCGCTTGATGAAGGCGATGACGCGGTCCGGCGCGACGAATTGCGGCATGTGGCCGAGGCCTTCGACCGTCTCGAAATCGAGCCCTTCGATCCTGTCCTTCATCGGCTCCCCATGTATGCGCATGGCGATGACGCGATCGGCTGTCCCGAAGAAAATCCCGGCCGGCATGGCGATCTCTCCATAGCGCTCTTCGATGCGGCCAAGATCCTGTTCGACCGCCACGAAATCGGTGGAGGTCGCATGGAAATGGACAGGCCGCAGCCCGAGCCATCCGCCGCCATTGACCATATAGTCGGCGGGAACGGCCTGCGGCGAGAAGATGAACTCCAGTGTCTGCCGCGCATATCTGAGGCTTGTTGGTATCGCGACGGTGTAGGCCATGATCCAGCGCCAAAGCCGCGAACGGATATAGAGCAGGCCCGCTTTCTCGCGGACGCCGGCTTCCAGATGCGTCAGCGGCGCCAGCAAGGCGATGCCGGAAATCGCGCCGGGATGCTCCAAGGCCAGGGTCAGCGCGACGGCGCCGCCCAGGGAATGCCCGACCACAAGCGGCCTTTCCAGCGCGAGCGTTTCGATGAAGCGCCTTATGATCTCGGCCTGCTCAGGCAAGCGGCCGGTGGCTCCTTTGGCCCGCACCGAATAGCCCGATCCCGGCCGGTCGAGCGCGATTAGCCGGCAACCGGGGCCGAAGCGGTTGAACAGCGTGTGCTGGAACTGATGAAGCTGGGCGCCAAGTCCGTGCACGAACAGGATCGGCCGTCCCTCGCCCGTTTCGGCATAATGGATGCGGCTGCCGCCGATCTCGACGAAGTTTCCGCTGGCCGGCACCAGCCTTTCGGCCTTGGCGGCAATCCAGAGCGTTGCCGCGACCAGGCAGGCTACGATGACGAGAGCCAGCACGGACAGGCCGGCAACAAGCCACAGCAGAATCGATACCAGCATGTTTCACCCGGGAGCGGACCGGCGCGCACCATCACCCACTGACGAACGCTCGGCAAGGCAGATGGCGGCTTGTGTCGGCATTGCCGCCAGTTCGATGTCGCGCTATCTCAGGCGACCTTCTTTCTGCCTCAGGCGACCTTGTCTGCCAACGGGCCTGTTTGCCGGAGCCTTCCATGCCTGAAATCGTCACTGCCGCCATGCTTGTCATCGGCGACGAGATTCTGTCCGGCCGCACCAAGGATAAAAATATCGGCCACCTCGCCGACATCATGACGGCCATCGGCATCGACCTGAAGGAAGTGCGGATCGTTCCCGACGAGGAGGACGAGATTGTCGCTGCGGTGAATGCCGTGCGCGCCCGCTACACCTATGTCTTCACCACCGGCGGCATTGGCCCAACGCATGACGACATCACCGCCGATTCGATTTCCAAGGCTTTTGGGGTGCCGTGCGAATACGACGCCAAGGCCTATGCCATGCTGGGCGAGAGCTATGCCGCGCGCGGCATCGAATATACCGAGGCCCGCAAGCGCATGTCGCGCATGCCGCGCGGCGCCGACCATATCGACAATCCGGTCTCCGTCGCGCCCGGCTTTCGCATCGGCAACGTCCATGTCATGGCCGGCGTGCCGGCGATTTTCCAGGCCATGCTCGACAATGTCGTGCCGACGCTGAAGGCCGGCACCAAGATGCTGTCGGCCACCGTCCATTGCCCGTTCGGCGAAGGCCTGATCGGCGGTCCCCTGGGCGACATCCAGAAGGCGCATCCCGACACCGTCATCGGCTCCTATCCGAAATATGGCGACGGCAAGTTCTGGACGGAGCTGGTGGTCCGCGCCCGCGGCCAGGAGGCGCTGGATTCGGCACGCAAGGACGTCGAGGCGATGGTGGCCGGCTTCACCGCCGCCAAGTGACCCTGGGTTCGCGGACCATCGCCGGGCCGGAACCAAGCACCGCACTCCCACGTTTTCCCTCGGGCGCAGCACGCGCTGGCAGATTTGAGGGATTTCGCATGCGCTTCAAGACCATCGTCGCCATATTGCAGAACGAACAGGACGCCGAACGCGTGCTCGACTGCGCCATCCCGCTTGCCGACCGGTTCGAGAGCCATCTCATCGGCATCCATGCCGAAGCGCTGCCCGTTCCCTACACCTCGGCAACCGGCTTCCCCGACACCGAGTTCCTGCAGGTCTCCGCCGACATGAACCGCGAGCGCGCCGAGAAATTGCAGGCGCTTTTCGTTCGGCGGATCGAGAATTCCGGCCTTTCCTTCGAATGGCGCAGCCTCGAGAGCTTTTCCGGCGACAGCGCGCTGACGGGTATTTCCAGCGTGCGCGCCGCCGATCTGATTATTGCCGCGCAGCGCGAGACCGGGGGCGACACGAGCGCCGATGTCGACACGCTGGTTTACGATGCCGGCCGGCCAGTGCTGGTGGTGCCGCATGAGGGGCCGTTGGTCACCACATTCAAACATGTGCTGCTGGCCTGGAACGGCAGCAAGGAGGCGGCGCGTGCCGCCTTCGACGCGCTGCCCTTCATCATCGAGGCCGAAAAGACCGACATTCTTGTCATCGATCCGCCGGATACGCTGGATGACAACCCGGAAGCCGCCGGCGCCGAGATCGCCGCGGCACTCTCCAGGCATGGCGCAACGGTCAGCGTGTCGGTGCAGAAATCGGGTAATGCTTCGGTCGATGACGTCATCCAGACCCGGATCGCCGAGACCGGAGCCGACCTTCTGGTGCTCGGCGCCTACAGCCATTCCTGGCTGCGTCAGCTTTTGTTCGGCGGCGTCACGCGCACCGTGTTGCGCAGCGTGCCGGTTGCGGCCTTTTTGTCGCGGTAACTCCACAGACTGGCCCCGCCCTTGCCAATGCCCTGACTTTCCAGTTAATTCCGCGCGCATTCCACAATGTTGCGCGCGGAGTGCAGAATGTCCCTTCCCGAAAAAGCCTTTCCGGTCTCCTGGGACCAGTTCCACCGCGATGCCCGGGCGCTCGCCTGGCGGCTTGCCGGCGCCAACAAGGGTCAGTGGAAGGCCATCGTCTGCATCACCCGTGGGGGCCTGGTTCCCGCTGCCATCATCTCACGCGAACTCGGCATACGCGTCATCGAGACGGTCTGCGTCGCCTCCTATCACGACTACACCAGCCAGGGGCAATTGCAGGTGCTGAAGGAGATCACGCCGGCGCTGCTCGCCGATGATGGCGCGGGCGTGCTGATCATCGACGACCTCACAGACACCGGCAAGACGGCAGGCATCGTGCGCGCCATGATGCCCAAGGCGCATTTCGCCACCGTCTACGCCAAGCCGAAAGGCCGGCCGCTGGTCGACACCTTCATCACCGAAGTCAGCCAGGACACCTGGATCTACTTTCCCTGGGACATGGGTTTCACCTACCAGAAGCCGATCGCCGACGATCACGCCGGCTGATTCGCGCCAGCCCCATTTCTGCCCAGACGGCCAAACCCGCCCCGTCTGCTATGAAAACAGACACTGGAAGGCACATTATTCTGTCGAATCGACGCCTGTTGGCGGATTGGACGGTTGGTGTGATGTTTTTTACTTTTAAGACTTACACTTGTCGGTAAGATTCATACGGCGGCTAACGATTCTGAGGGCTGGGGTAGCTTTCACTGATGCTGACGACACCGGCGACACACGACCATCTGGCTGAAAGGGTCCGCAAGCTCTTCGGCACTTCGCCTTGTCGCCTGCAGGTTGCCGCTTTGCCATGGCGCAATAACGAAGACGGCGTCGAGATCATGCTGATCACCAGCCGAGACACCGGGCGTTGGGTGCTGCCGAAGGGCTGGCCCGAGGCCAGGGAGCCGCTCTGCGAGGCAGCGGCGCGCGAGGCGGGCGAGGAAGCCGGATTGCGTGGCAAGATTTCGCTTTTCGAGGCCGGTCGTTACTTCTACGCCAAGGCCCTCGCGTCCGGCGAGGAAGTCCCTTGCGAAGTGCTGGTGTTTCCGCTGCAGGTCGAGCACGTTGCCGACCGCTGGAAGGAAAAGCGCGCGCGCACCCGCAAATGGGTCAATGGGGCCGAGGCCGTACGCATGGTCAACGAGCCGGACCTCTGCCAGATCATCGCCCATTTCTGCGCCGATCCCGACAAGTTCGTCGTTAGAGCGTAGCTCACAGCCACCGCTGCATAGTCCTGCGCGCCCGCACCGGTTCTTGCCCCGATTCCGGGCTCGGTGCTTCGCTCCGCGCGCCAGCAATCCGACACTATAAATCCCTCCCCTTCAGGCCAAGCTTAGCCATAGCTTGACATGCAGGCGTTTACCTGCATATTGTGTCTTCAAGATGAGTGAGACCAATGGACGCCGACAAGGTTTTCAAAGCGCTGGGCGACCCGACCCGCAGAATGCTGCTGGATCTTCTGTGTGAGAAGAACGGCCAGACGCTCGGCGAGCTTTGCCAAAACCTCGACATGGCAAGGCAATCCGCGACCCAGCACATCGATCTTCTGGAGGCGGCCAATCTGATCAGCACGGTCAAGCGTGGCCGCGAGAAGCTGCATTTCATCAACCCCGTGCCGCTGCACGAAGTCTACGAGCGGTGGGTGCGAAAATTCGAACGGCAGCGGCTGAGCCTGCTGCACGACCTGAAACAAGAACTCGAAGGAGACGACCAATGACCCGGGAAACCACCAGTTTTGTCTACGTGACCTACATCAGATCGACGCCACAAAAGGTGTTCGAAGCCATCACCAGGCCCGATATCGCCAAGCGCTACTGGGGCCACGAAAACGTCTCCGACTGGAAGCCCGGCTCGAAATGGGAACACATCCGCGCCAATGACGAACGGACCGTCGAACTCGTTGGCAAGGTCGTCGAAATCTCGCCGCCAACTCGGCTGGTCATGAGCTGGGCCAACGCCTCGCAGGCCGACGATCCGACCAAGCACAGCCAGGTGACGTTCGCCATCGAGGAATACGACACCATGGTCAAGCTGACCGTCAGCCATGACGAGCTCGAAGCCGGCAGCGGCATGGCCAAGGGCATCAGCCAGGGTTGGCCGGCCGTGCTGTCCAGCATGAAATCCTTCCTCGAAACCGGCACAGGCATCGACCTGTTCGCCAAGCCGAAATCGGCCTGAAGCAACCGCGGAGAACGATGATGACCAAGCACTTTACCGGCGGCTGCGCCTGCGGCGCGATCCGCTATGAGGCCCGCGGCGAGCCGATCTTTCAGAACCACTGCCAATGCCTCGATTGCCAAAAGCGCAGCGGTACTGGCCATTGTTCCTATGTGACCTTCGGCCGGCGCGCTGACGTAAAGATCACCGGCGAGCCGAGCACATGGCGGATGATCGCCGACAGCGGCAATGAAAAAGCCCAGGCCTTTTGCCCGACCTGCGGCACGCCGGTCTACGTAACGTTCGTCGCCATCCCGGAGGTGACGGCTATCCAGGCCACGAGCCTCGATGATCCCGGCCAGTTCGACCCGCAGGCGGTCACCTACACCGTGCGCGGCCACGCCTGGGACACGATCGACCCAGCGCTTCAGCCATTCGAGCGAATGCCTGGATGAACCAGGCAGAGCCCTATCCCTCGGATAGGGCTCTGCGTTCAGCTCAGATCACCAGGCCCTTGGTCAGTTCCAGCGCCTGCCGCTCGAACAGGCGGCGGTAGATGCCGCCCTTCAGCCGGATCAGCTCGTCATGCGAGCCTTCCTCGACGATCTTGCCACGGTCGAACACGAGCAGCCTGTCCAGCGCCCGCACCGTCGACAGACGGTGCGCGATGACCAGCGTCGTGCGGCCAACCATCAGCCGCTCCATCGCCTGCTGGATCAGCACTTCCGATTCCGAATCGAGGCTCGATGTCGCCTCGTCCAGGATCAGGATGCGCGCATCCGCCAGGAAGGCGCGTGCGATCGCCACCCGCTGGCGCTCGCCGCCCGACAGTTTCACGCCGCGTTCACCGACCAGCGTGCCGTAGCCCTTCGGCAGGCCGGTGATGAAGTCGTGCGCGCTGGCGAGCTTGGCGGCATGCTCGATCTCGGCCTGCGTGGCGTCCGGACGGGCATAGGCGATGTTTTCCGCCAGCGAGCGGTGGAACAGGATGGGCTCCTGCTGGACGATGGCAATCTGCGCGCGCAGCGACGCCTGTGCAACCTGGGAGATGTCTTGGCCATCGATCAGGATCCTGCCGCCGCTGACATCATAGAGACGCTGGATCAGCTTCACGAAGGTCGTCTTGCCCGAGCCGGAATGGCCGACCAGTCCGACCCGCTCGCCCGCCGCTATCTCCACCGAAAAGTCGCGGTAGAGCGGCAAGCGATGGCTACCATAGTGGAAGGTGACGTTATCGAAGGCGATGTGGCCATGCGTGATCCGGATCGGCTTGGCGCCGGGCCGGTCCTCGACGCCGAGCGGTTGCGACTGGAAATCGACCAGTTCCTCCATGTCGTTGACCGAACGCTGCAAATTGCGGATATGCGTGCCGATGTCCCTGAGGTAGCCCTGCAGCACGAAGAACGAGGTCAGCACGAAGGCGACATCGCCCGCACTTGCCTGGCCCCAGGCCCACAGCATCAGCGACAGGCCGATTACTGCCGTCCGCAGCACCAGCAGCATGGCGCCTTGCGTCGTGCCGTTGATGGTGCCGCGCGCCCAGGTGCGGCTGGTCCGCGCGCGCCATTTGGCGACGACCTTGGCAAGCCGCGTTTCCTCGCGCGTCTCGGCGCCGAAACCCTTGACCACGGCATTGCAGCTCACGGCATCGGCAAGCGAGCCGCCAAGCCGCGTATCCCAGCTGTTGGCGAGCCGTGCCGCGGGCGCGACATAGCCGAGCGACAGCAGCGCCGTCACGGTGATGAACAGCAGCGAGCCGACTGCCACGACCAGCCCCATCAGCGGCCAGAACCAGCCGAGCAGCAACGTCGAGCCGACCAGCATGGCGACCGACGGCAGCAACGCAATCAGGATGGTGTCGTTGAGCACGTCGAGAGCCCACATGCCGCGCGTAACCTTGCGCACCGTCGATCCGGCAAAGCTATTGGCGTGCCAGTCGGTTGAGAAGCGCTGCACGCGATAGAACGCGTCGGCGGCGATGTCGGCCATTATCTTCAGCGTCAGCTCGACAATGCCCATGAAGGCGAGGTTGCGCAGCACCACGCCGGTCAGCGCCAAAGCGATGAGCGCGAAGAACGCCGCCATTGCCGCGTTCCACGCGACATCGTCAGCCAACGCACTGCTGGCGACGGCGTCGACCAGCCGGCCGGAATAGAGCGGCGTCAAGACGTCGGCCAGGGTCGACAGCAGGAAGCTGCCCATGATCAGCGAAAGCCGCCACGGCTGGCGCCGCCAGTGGCTGAGCGTGAAGCCAAGAACGCTGCGAAAGGCGCTTGCACGCAGATCGATTCGGAAACGAGCCATGTTGTCATCCGGGCGCAAATCTGCCCGGTCCCGGTAAGGTCTGAAATTGAAAACCGCGCTGGGCAATTCGCCCGGGGCTGCGGAGGTTCGGCATAGGTGGCGGCGCGCCCGATTCGTCGGGTGGCGACCGGCATCGGCAGAAGCCTGTACTCGACCCGGCATCGGCGCGAAGGACAAACCTTCGCCGGACGCCAGGTGAGACCTAGGCTTCGCGGCCTCGCATTACCATGTGAAATACTGCCATTCGGACCTCCCGCACGACACTTGCGGAGCGGTCCTTATAGAGACGCCATGAAGGATCGCCAAGGCCGGGCACGTGGCAAAGCGTAACTGGTCCAACCAGTGAGGTTATTTTGCAACAACAGCCGGTCAACCCCCTCGCTATGCCTCATTCCGGGTTGCGATCGAGGCGCATGTAGCGGCCGTCGGTCGATGCCTTGAAGCCCAGCTTCTCATAAAGGCCATGCGCGTCACTGGTCGACAGGCTCCAGTGCGAGACCGTGCTGAGTTCAGGGTGGTCGATGAGCGCCTGCACCAGTTGCAAGCCAATGCCTTGGCTGCGATGCTGCGGCCAGATGATGATGTCGGCGAGATAGGCAAACACCGTACGGTCGGTGATGGCCCGGCCAAAACGACTTGGTTCCCGTCGAGATAGGCCGCGGTGCAGAACGAGTTGGCAAAGGCGCGGCGATGAAACTCATCGCTGCGGCCGGCGCCCCAATAACTTGCCATCAACAGGTCGGAGGTCGCCCGGAAATCGATCCGTGACATGTCGAAGCTGATCTCACAGTCGGGCATGGTGCCTCGCAAAGAATGGAGGGCGGCCGAATTCAGTCCGGCCGGTGATTTGGCTGCCCACGTGGCGCGCTTATGGCACCACGAGATAGGCCTTCTGGTCGGCGATCGCGATGGTCACGTCGGTGCCGGAATTGAACTCGACGAAATCGAGCTCCATCCCGTCGCTGAAGATGACGCCGCCCCTGCTCTGCCGCGAAGAAACCACCAGCGGCCGGTCGCGGGTGATGACGCCATGCACAAGCGACACGCCGGTCGTGTTGCTCGGAAACGGTTCGCGCACCGAAAAGAACAGCTGTTCGCCTTCGCGGTCATAGCCTTGCGGCGGCACGGTCGGCACGGAGTTGTCACCATAGGCCGCGGCCAGTCCCGCGGCGCCCGCCATCACGGAGCGCAGCCAGCCGGTAGAGCCGGCGCCCGTGGAGATGATAATGCCGCTCGACGACTGGCGCTCGGTCCTGCCGCCATAGGTCAATTCGTAGCGCGCCGAGATATGCGTCGAGGCGCCAACGAACAGATCGTTGAAGGCGATTAGCCGGCGTCCGTCATTGGAGCGCGCTTCGGCCATCACCACCGCCTGGCGCTTCGCCTTGCCGGCGATCGTCAGGCCGAGGACCTTTTCGGTATCGTCGGCATTCCACGGCAGCAACACGCCGTCGAAAAGCGCCGGGTTCGGGTTGATGCCGATCAGCGGCTGGTACGGGAGGTACTTCGCGGTGTTGGACACCAGCCCGTCCTGACCGAGCGCGATCACCGCGTCGGAGCCGAATTCGAACTGCGGGACCAGTTCTCGGTCGAGCCGCAACTGCTTGAGGCCTTGGGGAAGCGAACCCATCACCCGGTCGAGCGCTTGGTGATAGGCGTCATGCGCTGCCTTGACCGGGTCGAAATTCATGCCGGCCTGCCGGAGATAAAAGCGCGCCTGTCCCTGCGTGTTGAAGCGCGTCGTCAGCTCATCCAGCTCGGTCTTGCGGGTGACGACGATCACCCGGTCGATCGGCCTGCCGCTCTGGTCGCTTGCCACCCGAGCTTGCCTTTCAGGACCCGGCTTTCGGCGTGGAAAGCTGGCTGAGCGCGCTGGTGAGCATATCAGGCGTGATCGACAGATTGCCGACCGAACCGCCCTTTTCCGCCCAGGCTTTGAAGGCCATCGCCGTCAGCACGTGGGCGGGCGCCGACGAATAGACGGTGAGTTCGAGCTGCTGCGCCTTGGCTTGCGCCTCGGCAAGCGTCAGCTTGTTGCGCGCTTCGGTGTCGACCAGCAGCTTGTTGCGTTCGGCAAGCTCGATTTCGGTCGCCAGTTCGCTCTGCTTGATCTCGCGCTCCTTCTCCACGCCCCAGGCACGGCGCCCATAGATCGCGGCATCGGCCTGGCGCTGCAGCGCCTCGCGATATTCGGTCTGGAGCGCCTTGCGGATCTCCGGCGTCGGCTGGACCGCGGTGATGTGGACCTCCTCGATCGACAGGCCGGCGGTTGCCGCAATCGGATCGTTGCGCAGGAGTTCGGCGAGATTGCCGCCGAGCTTGGTCACCTCGGCCAGCGCCTGCTCCAGCGTCATGCTCGAAACCACCGCGCGGGCGCGGCTCTGTATCGCCAGCACCAGGCGTTCGGCGATCTTCTCACGGCCGTCGCCAACAACGTCGGAACGGCTGAGCTTGGCGCTGAAATCAAAACCTTCGGCTGCCTTGAGCGGATCGATGATGCGGTAGCTGACCGACCCCTGGATTGCCAGATCCTGGAAATTCGCCGTCGTCTCGGTGAAGATGAAGGGGTTATCGAGCGACGTCACCGGCACGATCGCTATCGTGGTGCCGAACGTGCCGTACCAGAAGGAGATGCCGCGCCCCTGCTCACGGACCTTGCCGTTCTTGAAGCGCAGGATGTGATATTCAGGCGTTCCCTTGAAATAGCTGAAAAACATGAAAGCCCCAAGGTTCTCTAATTAAACGAAGTTCAGCCGCGATCCCTGAAACGGTTGGTGATGGGATAGCGGCGGTCGCGGCCAAAATTCTTCCGGGTGATCTTCACACCCGGCGCCGCTTGCCGGCGTTTGTACTCGGCAATGTAGAGCAAATGTTCGACGCGCGTCACCGTCGCCCGGTCGTGGCCGCGCGCGACGATGTCGTCGACGCCCATTTCGTTCTCGACCAGGCATTCCAGAATGTCGTCCAGCACCGGATAGGGCGGCAGCGAATCCTGGTCGGTCTGGTTCTCGCGCAATTCCGCCGACGGCGCCTTGTCGATGATATTCCTGGGGATCACCTCGCCTGAGGGACCGAGCGCGCCCGGCGGCACATGGCTGTTGCGCCAGCGCGACAGCGCATAGACCTGCATCTTGTAGAGGTCTTTTATCGGGTTGAAGCCGCCATTCATGTCGCCATAAAGCGTGGCGTAGCCCACCGACATCTCGCTCTTGTTGCCCGTGGTGACGACCATCGAGCCGAACTTGTTGGAGATCGCCATCAGGATCGTGCCGCGCGCGCGGCTCTGCAAATTTTCCTCGGTAATGCCTTCCTTGGTGCCCTCGAAAAGCTGCGTCAGCGTATGCAGAAAACCCTCGACCGGTTCGAAGATCGGCACGATGTCGTAGCGGCAGCCAAGCGCACGGGCGCAATCCTCGGCATCCTTCAGCGAATCCTCCGAGGTATAGCGGTAGGGCATCATCACCGCCCGCAGCCGCTCCTCGCCGAGCGCATCGACGGCCAATGCGGCGCAGATCGCCGAATCGATGCCGCCGGAGAGACCCAGCACGACGTTCTTGAAGCCGTTCTTGTTGACGTAGTCGCGCAGGCCGAGCATGCAGGCGCGGTAGTCCGCCTCTTCGCGCTCGGGGATTTTCGACATCGGCCCTTCCGAGCAGACCCAGCCGTCGAACTCTTCTGCGTTTTGCGCGCCTGCGGCGACGCGGTTGCGCTTCCAGGTGGTGACGTCGACAGTTTCCTCGAACTGGCTCATCTGGAAGGCAAGCGTCTTGTCGGCGCCTATGGCAAAAGAGGCGCCGTCGAAGATCAGCTCATCCTGGCCGCCGATCTGATTGGCATAGATCATCGGCAAACCGGTCTCGATGACCTGGCGGATAACGACCTGATGGCGCACGTCCATCTTGGCGCGGTAGTAGGGCGAGCCGTTCGGCACCAGCAGGATTTCCGCGCCGCTTTCGGCCAGGGTTTCACAGATGCCGACGTCGCCCCAGATGTCCTCGCAGATCGGAATTCCGATGCGCACACCGCGGAAGTTGACGGGTCCCTGAGCCTCGGGTCCGGCCTGAAAGACGCGCTTCTCGTCGAACTCGCCATAGTTTGGCAAATCGAGCTTGTAGCGCTCGGCGAGGATCTTGCCGCCATCGGCGATGATGATCGAATTGTGGGTGCCGCTCTTGCGCTTCAGCGGCGTGCCGATGATGACGCCCGGCCCGCCATCGGCGGTATCTCCGGCGAAGTCTTGCGCGGCCTTCTCGCAAACCTTGAGGAAGGCCGGCTTCAGCACCAGGTCCTCCGGCGGGTAACCGGCAAGGAAAAGCTCGGTGTAGAGCACGATGTCGGCGCCCTGGCGGGCGGCATCGGCCCTCGCCTCGCGCGCCTTGGCAAGGTTGCCGGCGACATCGCCGACCGTCGGGTTGAGCTGGGCAACGGCGATGCGCAGAATATCGGGTGCGGTCTTCTGGGTCATGCCTGCGGTTTAGCGCGGCAAATTTGCCCGGGCAATGGCGTTCGTTTGGACCAATTCGGTGATCAGTCATCGCCCATATATTCGCGCAGCGATTGCGGCGAATGGTTCTCTCCGATCGACATCGCCAGAATGCGCGAAATGTGCCGGCGCGGCAGGCCGGTTTCCTGCGCCCATTTGTTGATCTGCGCCTGAATCCTGTCGAGATCCCTCTTCGACGTCGGACTTTCGGCGATGTCGAGGCCGGCGTCACGCAAAGCCGCGACCATATCGGCCGAGATGACGAAGGCGTCCCATTGCAGCCAGCGCAGGAAATACTGGCCGGTGTTGCCGCCAAGCCGGCTGCCATGCTTGCCGAGATACGCCATCAGCCCGACCTGGTCGTCGTCAGGCCACTCCGCGAGGAATTTGCCGAAACCGCCATGTTCCTTCGACACACGCTCAACGAAGGCGGCGTTGTCGCGGACGGATTTGATCTTCTGCGGGTTGCGCACAATGCGTTGATCAGCCGTCAGGTCGTGCCAGAAGTCATCAGGCTGAAACAACAGCCGTTTCGGCTGGAAATGGAGAAACGCGTCCTCGAACCCGGGCCATTTCTGTTCAATAACGCGCCAGACGAAGCCGGCGGCAAACACCCGCTCGGCCATTGTCGAGAGGATACGATCGTCCGTAATGTCAGCCACGGCGGCATTGTCAGGCGCCGGCCCGAGCAGCGAGGTCAGCACCGCGTCGCCGCCTTTGCGTTTTGCAGCACGGGCGCGAATCTTCGCGAAATCGGGCATCCTGCATCCTCGCGCCGCGCTTTTGACGAAACGCCATCTTCCTATATGCAAACGAGGCTGCCAAGCCGACGCTTTTCCTATGGAGACATCCATGCACAAGACCGTGCCAGAACTGGCCAACCGCTGGCTGAAGCGAACGCCGGAGGGCCTCAGCGAGCTCGAGCGGCGGGTGTTGCAGAGCACCGTCGATCGCAAGCCCATCTCGCAGGATATCAACGACAGCCTCACCGGCCTTCAGGGCGCCGGCGACCGGATCGCCGATGCCATTGCCCGCATCGGCGGCTCGTGGACGTTCATCCTGTCCTTCATTGCTTTCCTGGTGCTGTGGATCGGCGCCAATTGGTGGCTGCTCGGGCGAGACTCGTTCGACCCCTACCCCTTCATCTTCCTCAACCTGGTGCTGTCGATGATCGCCGCCTTGCAGGCGCCGGTGATCATGATGTCGCAGAACCGCCAGGCCGCGCGCGACCGCATCGACGCCGCGCATGACTATGAGGTCAACCTCAAGGCCGAGATCGAGATCATGGCTCTGCATGAAAAGCTGGACGAACTGCGCCACAGCCAGATCATCTGCGTGCGCGAGGACATCGCGCGCCTGGCCGAACAGGTGAACCGCATAGACGAAAAACTGTCGGGCCGGCAAACCTCTCAATGACCGGGATCGTCCATCACCTCATCGAGCAATATGGGTTGATCGCGGTTTTCCTGGGCTGTGTCGCCGAAGGCGAAAGTGCGGCCATCCTCGGCGGCTTCTTCGCCCATCAGCATGTCTTCATCCTCTGGAAGGCTTTCCTCACGGCCGCCATTGGCGCCTTCGTCGGCGACACGTTTTTCTTCATTCTCGGCCGCAGCTTTGCCGACCATCCCAGGGTGCTGAAACTGAAGGCGAGGCCCGGCTTCAACCACGCCTACCGTCTCGTCTCGTCCCATCCCAACATATTCGTCCTGTCCAACCGCTACATCTATGGCCTGCGCCTGGTCGGCGGCATCGCGGCCGGTTTCGCCAGCATTTCGGTAGCGCGCTTCGTTATCCTCAACGCGGTGTCGTCGCTGGTCTGGGCGGCTTTGTTCTGCGGCATCGGCTACGTCTTCGGCCTCGGCGCCGAGCAGATGATAGGCAAGGCACTGCTCCATCACGAACGGCTGCTGATCGCGCTTGCCATAGGTCTGGGTGTCGCCATCCTTGCCTGGCTCATCGCCCGCACCGTCGCCGGCAAGGAGCGCGCCAAGGACGCCCGCGACAGCGAAACCACATCGTAAGGTTCAGTCGTCGTCCTCGACCAGAGCCCGGTCGCCGCGATCGAGGATCAGCGGGATGATGAGATCTTCCTCGTCGGCCAGATGCCGCTTCAGCATGGCGATCAGCCGGCTGTTCTCGTCCGCATAGGCGTCGGCGGCGAAGCGCTGCCTGTCCTCGCTCTCCTCGAGCGTGCGGATGAAGGCGTTCGCCGTCTCGGCGTTGCGCTCCAGCCCCTCATGAATGGTGTGATGGTCGGCATCGAGGATTTCGAAGCCGCGCTTCAGGCGCGGCTCCGCCTTGGCGAAAGCCGGGAAATATTGGTAGTCCTCGACATTGTGGTGGCCGTCGAGATTGCCGAGAAAGTGGTTCAGCCGCGGCGCGAACCAGCGCGCGAAATCCGGCGCCGTCAGCCTGCCTTCGCGATAGTCGCCAATGCCGTTGGTGAGCATGCCGCCCAGCTCTCGGAACATGTCGTGCCGCTGCAGCCACATGTTTGCCATGCCGTGGATGTTGGCGTGGCCCTGCCATGTCTCGCGCGGATATTTTTCCGCCAGCCAGCGCAGGTCTTCCGGCAGGCCGGCTCTTTCAAGCAGCAGAAAATTGGCTTCCACGACGTCAGTCTCCTTTGGTGACTAACATATGGGAGCGTTCAGATCAGATCGGTAGTCCCGTGATGCGCTCGATGAGGGCGATTCCCCAGACGCCGGCGACGATAATAACCGAAATCAGCACCGCCAGCGAGCCGCAGTCCTTGGCGAGCTGGATGTCGACGTTGAACTCGCGACTGAAGGCATCGCAGGCTGCCTCGATGCCGGTGTTCAGCACTTCGACCATGATGAGCAGCAGCACCGCGCCGATCAACAGCGCGTAGCCGCGCCACGAGACCGAGACGAACCAGCCGAGCGGCAGCGCCAGCACCAGCAGCATCAGTTCCTGCTGAAATGCCCTTTCGCTGGCGGCGAGCTTGCGAAAGGCTCGCACAGAATTGAAGTAAGCACCGATCAGCCGCTGCATGCCGCATCCCCTTCGAATCACCGGCAGGGGATATCGCAATGGCTGGATCAAGGGAATAAGGCAGCCGCCGCAAAATCACTCCTCCGCAACCTTGATCGTCGGCGTCGACTTCTCGAACTGCGGCAGTCCATCGTCGATCGTATAGTAATCGCCCTTGTCGCCGACAAAGATGTGGCATTGGCCTTCGAGCCCGGTCGGGTTGTCGAACGATCCGGCCAGAACTGAGACATAGGCATCCTGACCCGGCTTCCAGAACAGCACCGAGCCGCAGATCTTGCAAAAGCCGCGCTTGGCAAAGGAAGACGATTCGTACCAGCTGATGTTGTCGGCGCCGGTTATCGTGATGTCGCCGTCGGCGACGTTGGTCGCGGCGTAAAAATGCCCGCTCTGCTTGCGGCACTGCGAACAGTGGCAATAAATGACGCCGCGCAACGGCCCTCGCGTCTGGAAACGCACGGCTCCACACAGGCAAGATCCGCTGTGGTTGTTGCTCATCCCTACCTCCACCAGCCATCGTCCACGGCTTCGCCGCTGGCCGAGAGGATTTCAGTTTTGCCGCAGCCGGGCACCGGCAAATGCGACATGGGGTGGGCGTGTTCGGACCTGACCTCAGGATCTTTGCAAACCATTTCTGCAGCCTGCGGTAGAACGGACGCGTTACCTGGCGGCAAATTAAGGAAACTTTAGCGCCGGCGCATCTATGGTCGTTGCCAAGCGAATGTCGCGATTGGGGACGTGTCTTTCGCAGGATGATCCGAAATACGGCTGGCACTCTCCGGTCGGCGGCATCTCGCACGGTCTGCGATGGTTCCCAGAGGCAGAGTGAACAGAACATGCAGCCGGCAGCCGTCCAGACCGACCGAAACAGCGACATTGCAACAGCCGTTGTGGCGACCATGCGTCAGCTCGGCGTGCTTGGCCTGCCGCGCAATTACGAAATCTTCTACGAAGCACTGAAAGGCACCAATCGCGAACTCGGCCTGGCCGTCGTCGCGCTGGGCAACCAGCCGACGCAGGACGATCTCGACCGCATCGGCCGCGCTTTCTTTGCCCAGCATCACGGTCCCGGCATTGTCGAGCAGGCGCGCGACGTGCTGGCCAGGGAACTCGAGGACATCGCCTTGCTGCTGCGCAGCGAACGTAGCCATATCGAGAAATACGGCAAGATCCTCGATGAGACGTCAAGCGGCCTCGCCAACCGCAGCCTGCTTTCGCAGGATCTGCTGCAGAAGGTCGCCAGCGCCATGGCGGCGGCCACCAACTCGACCCTCGACCACGGCAAGCAGGTTGCAACCACGCTGAGCGACAAGACGGCGGAACTGGAGAGCGTCAAGTCGAAGCTTGAGGAGTACAAGCGGCTCGCCGACACCGACCCCTTGACCCATATCTGGAACCGCCGCGCCTTCGACAAGCAAATCACGGCGATTTACACCTCCAACAAGGGGATCCTGTTCAACGCCCTGATCCTTGCCGACATCGACCATTTCAAGGGTGTCAACGATCGCTACGGCCACCCGGTCGGCGACAAGATCATCCAGATCGTCGCTGAAATCTTCCAGACCAGCATCCGTGAAGACATGTTCGTAGCCCGCACCGGCGGCGAGGAATTCGCGCTGATCGTCGAGGGCGCCAGCGAGGATACCACTTACGAGATCGCCGAACGCATCCGCGTGCTGATCGAACAGACGCCGTTCACCAGCAGCCAGACCGGCGCCAATTACGGCACAGTGACCGTTTCCATGGGCATCTGCATGGCTTCCGAAGCGGAAAGCCCGGAGGATCTTTACACCAAGGCGGACCGGGCGCTCTACCGCTCCAAGGTTGGCGGGCGCAACCGCGTCACCCGGCACTCGACAATGGCCGGCCGCACCGGCAAGAACTGGCTGCTATACAAGAAAGACTGACGCTTCGGCGTGCAGCCAATTCCCGGGCACAGGCAAATTTATCGGATCTCGCTTCTTTC
Source organism: Mesorhizobium sp. M0514 (assembly GCF_040321145.1). Lineage (NCBI taxonomy): Bacteria > Pseudomonadati > Pseudomonadota > Alphaproteobacteria > Hyphomicrobiales > Phyllobacteriaceae > Mesorhizobium > Mesorhizobium sp. M0514. Next base: position 3,518 of record NZ_JAMYQZ010000011.1, on the reverse strand, counting down.
CATATGAATTTCCGTGGACTATATTTTCCATGGAAAGAGAGAGGCCATGTCTGTTACACAACCCAATGCTGCCGCCCCTGATCTGACCGCGAAGGCGGCCGAAAACGCGGTTCTGACCAAGGCCACGCTGCGCGCCGCCGAACTCTTGGATATAACCGCCAGGGTGCTTGCGTCGATCATCGGCGTCTCGGAAGCCACGGTTTCACGCATGCGCAGGCAGGAATTCCTGCTGGAGCGCGGCACCAAGCCGTTCGAACTCGCGGTGCTGTTCGTGCGGCTGTTCCGTTCGCTCGATGCCATTGTCGGCGGTGACGAGACGATAGCCCGGGCATGGCTGAAGAACGCCAACACGGCTTTCGATGGCAGCCCGCTTGAAAAGATCCTCACCATTACCGGGCTTGTCGATGTCATTGCCTATCTGGACTCCCGACGCGCTCTCGTCTGAAGCCGTCCGGCTCGACGGCAAATACTGGCGCATGGTCGAGGCGCAGCACAGGGTCTCGACGCTGAAAGTCGTCGACACGCTGGATGAACAGGCGCTGCTTGAGGATCTGATCGAGGAAACCAAGCCGCAAATCCCCATGGAGTGCCGGCATCTCCACTACCTCCTGGCGACGCCGTTCCGCTACGGGTCGATCTATCCGTACGGCTCGCGCTTCCGCCGCGCTGGCCGCACCCTGGGTGTCTACTATGCCGCGGAGACGATCATGGCGGCGGTCGCCGAAATGACCTTCTACCGCTTGTTGTTCTTCGCCGATTCGCCCGACACGCCATGGCCGCATGACGCCGCGGAATACACCGCTTTCGCTGCAGCGATCCGCACCGACAAAGCTGTCGACCTGACGCGGCCGCCGCTCGACCGCGATGAGGCTGAGTGGACGCATCCGACCGACTACGCCGCCTGCCAGGCGATTGCCGATGTCGCTCGCGAGGTCGGGCTGGCGGCGATCCGCTACCGCTCGGCGCGCGATCCGAAGGGCACCAATGTAGCGCTGCTGACATGCCGCGGTTTTGCCAAGGCCAAGCCGCTGGAGCCGCATACCTGGCGCATCCGGCTCGGCTCGTTCGGCGTCCAGGCCATCTCAGAATTTCCGGAGAAGCGGATCGAGTTTTCCAGAACTGCCTTTGCCAACGATCCCCGGCTCAACGGATTGCGCTGGGAACGCGGGCGTTGATCAAAACGAAAAAGCGCCGGATTTCTCCGGCGCTTATTATTTCAGTTTCTGAAAACAGGCTCTCAGCCGTTCACGGCCTGCTTGTGCTGGATCGGATGGGTTTTCTTCAAGAGGTCGGACACCAGGAACGCCAGCTCGATCGCCTGGTCGGCGTTAAGGCGTGGGTCGCAATGGGTGTGGTAGCGATCCTGCAGTTCCTCTGCGGTGATGGCACGGGCGCCGCCGGTGCATTCGGTGACGTTCTTGCCGGTCATCTCGACATGGATGCCGCCCGGATGCGTGCCTTCGGCGCGATGCACCTCGAAGAAGGTCTGCACTTCCTTGAGGATGCGGTCGAACGGCCGCGTCTTGTAGCCGGCGGCCTCGATCGTGTTGCCGTGCATCGGATCGGACGACCAGACGACGCTGCGGCCTTCCTTCTGCACCGCGCGCACCAGCTTCGGCAGATGGTCGGCGACCTTGTCGGAGCCGAAGCGGGCGATCAGCGTCAGCCGGCCCGGCTCGTTCTCCGGATTGAGCAGGTCGATCAGCTCCAGCAAGCCGTCCGCCGTCAGCGACGGACCGCATTTGAGGCCGAGCGGGTTCTTGATGCCGCGGCAATATTCGACATGCGCATGGTCGGGCTGGCGGGTACGGTCGCCGATCCAGATCATGTGGCCCGACGTTGCGTACCAGTCGCCCGAGGTCGAATCGACGCGGGTCAGTGCTTCTTCATAGCCAAGCAGCAGCGCTTCGTGGCTGGTGTAGAAGTCGGTCTCGCGCAGCGCGTAATTGGTCTCGGAGGTGATGCCGACGGCCTTCATGAAGTCCATCGTCTCGGTGATGCGGTTGGCGAGCATGCCATACTTCTCGCCTTGCGGGCTGTCGGAGACGAAGCCCAGCATCCAGCGATGCACATTCTCCAGGCTGGCGTAGCCGCCTTGGGCGAAGGCACGCAGCAGGTTAAGCGTCGCCGCCGACTGGCGGTAGGCCATTTCCTGGCGGGCCGGGTCGGGAATGCGCGACTTCGGGTCGAACTCGATGCCGTTGATGATGTCGCCACGGTAGCTTGGCAGCGTCACCTCGCCCTTGGTCTCATTGTCAGACGAGCGCGGCTTGGCGAACTGGCCGGCGACACGGCCGACCTTCACCACCGGCTGCGCGCCGGCAAAGGTCAGCACCACCGACATCTGCAGGAAGACGCGGAAGAAGTCGCGGATGTTGTCGGCGCCATGTTCGGCGAAACTCTCGGCGCAATCACCGCCCTGCAGAAGGAATGCGTCGCCGGCAGCGACAGCCGCAAGCTGCTTCTTCAGCTTGCGCGCCTCACCGGCAAAAACCAGCGGCGGAAAGGTGGCGAGCTGGGCTTCCGTGTTCTTCAGCGCGGCAAGGTCCGGATAAGCAGGAACCTGCTTGATCGGCTTTGCTCTCCAAGAATTCGGCGACCATTTCGTCATCGCTGCACCCAAACGCTCTTTCCAGCAGGCTTTTGCCCGCCATTCCCGCCCCATATGGGGATGGCGGCTCCATACACGAAGCCGATTTCCTATTCTAGACCGGAATTCAAGCGCTGGCGAATGATGGGGAGCGCCATGCCGCGACCCACTTTGGCTTCTTATCTTCGCGACGGCTGTGCAATATCGCTTGGTGCCAGAATCGATCCTCACCGATCTAGTCGCGCCGGTCATCGTCCGCTGCGCAACAATTCTCCATGGAGTCCCTATGTCCGTGTCCGCCTACCTTGACCGCGTGCGCCGCGAGCAAGGCCTGTTTACGATCGAAGAGGTGGTTGGCCTGTCCGAGCGCGGCAACGTGATCTACGACCCCTACTCCACGCTGATTTCCGCAGGCGCCGTCATCGGGCGAGGCAACGTCTTCTTCCCCGGCGTCTACCTGTTCTGCACCGACGGTGGCGCGCTGGAGATCGGCGACGCCAACATTTTCCACGCCAACACACTGTTCGAAGCATCCGCCGGCGCAATCCGCGTCGGCTCACGCAACCAGTTTGGCGAAGGCGGTTTTACTGCAAAGGCCAACAGGCCGGGAGCCTCGATCGTGATCGGCGATCGAGGCCGCTATCTCAACGGCGCGGCGGTCTTCGGCGAAACGGTGCTGGGTTCAGGCAGCCAGCTTCTCGGTGCAATCACAGTCGACAGTTGCCGGCTGGAACCGGGCGGCAGTTTTCGTGAGCCCGACCCCGACCGCCGGGCCGGATTGCTGAAAGGCGCCGGCGCCGCGCGCGGCTTCACCGTGCCTGCCGGGCACGTCATCGTCGGCGCCGGCACGTTCTCGGCATCCGACCTGCAGTTGCAGTCGAATTTCCATCCGAAAGTCTAGGCGGCCACCAGCCGCGCCAGCTGGGTC
>NZ_JAMYQZ010000010.1:0-102455 GCF_040321145.1 Mesorhizobium sp. M0514 | reverse complement strand
ACTTCACCCTCCCCACAAGGGAGGGTGAAGTAGCTCAGCTCGCCAGGCGGCTCACCATCTCGTGCTGCGCATAAGCGCGCCCAAAACGATTGGCGAGAAACGCATCCAGCGCGATGTCTTCCTGCTTGACGAAACCGGTCGCCGGCAAGGTGCCGTCGGCCAGCATGTCGAGCACGGCGCAGATGCCGGAGGCGGTGGTGATCTGGATTGCGCTGCGCACCTGGTTGCCGATGCGCTGCGAATAGATCTTGTTGGCGTAGGTTTCCTGCAGCAGGCGGCCATTGCGGCGGCCCGAGACGGTGACGAAGACGATGACCACATCCTGCAGCGTTGCCGGCAGGGCGCTCTCGAAGATATCCTTCAGCACGTCGCGGCGGTGGCGCAGGCCGAGATCGTTGAGCAGCGCCTTCATGATCGCCGCGTGGCCGGGATAGCGGATGGTGCGGTAGTTCAGCGTGCGCACCTTGCCCTTCAGCGTCTCGGCCAGCGTGCCGAGACCGCCGGAGGTGTTGAAGGCCTCATAGGTGACGCCGTCGAGCGAGAACTCTTCGCGCTCCTCCAGCGGCGGCACCTCGATCAGCTCGCCCTCGACGATCGCCTCGCAGGGTTCGCAATATTCGTTGATGACGCCGTCGGTGCTCCAGGTCAGATTGTAGTTCAGCGCATTGGACGGGTATTGCGGCAGCGCGCCGACGCGCATGCGAACGCTTTCCAGCGTGTCGAAGCGGCTGGCGAGATCATTGGCGACGATCGAGATGAAGCCCGGCGCCAGGCCGCATTGCGGAATGAAGGCGCTGTTGCCCGACTTGGCCAGCTCCTTGACGCGGCGGGTGGAGACGACATCCTCGGTCAAATCGAGATAGTGCACGCCGGTGGCGGCGGCCGCTTCGGCGATGCGCGTGGTCAAATGGAAGGGGGCGGCGCTCAGCACGGCGAAGGCGCCGGCAAGGGCGGCCTCGAGTGCGCCCGGCGCTGCGATATCGAGCTCCAGCCCCTCGACGCCGGCGGGAAGTTCGGCCGCGGCAAACTGTGCCGCCGCGCGGTCGACAACGGTGACGTGGTAGTCGCCGCTGTCGGCGAGCATGCCTGCAATGGTCGAGCCGATCTTGCCGGCGCCGACGACGATGATTTTCTTCATGACCTTGCCCCTCGTGAAAACTCTTTGGCCCAGACCGCCGCGCGGTGGACGCGATGCCTTCAAGAATCGCAGCTTGCCTGTCGAAAGGAAGCGTGGGATCGTTCGAAATGAACCCTGCAATTGAACGATACGCCGACGAGGTTCGTCGAAATGCTCAGTGACGCCGAACAAAAACTGCTTTCCCTGCTGCAAGCCAATGCCCGCGCGTCGACCACTGAGCTGGCGCGCCAGCTCGGCGTTTCGCGCACGACAGTGCAGAGCCGGATCGAGCGGCTGGAACAGCGCGGCATCATCACCGGCTATGGCGTGCGGATGGCGCCGGACTACGAGCAGGGGCTTGTGCGGGCGCATGTGCTGCTCACCGTCACGCCCAAGCTCGCCGACAAGGTGGTGCGGGCGCTGCAGGCGCTGCCGCCGGTACGGACGCTGCACTCGGTGAGCGGCAATTTCGACATGATCGTCATCGTCGACGCGCCGTCGATCAGGGATCTGGATGCGTTGCTGGACGAGATCGGGGCGATGGACGGGGTCGAGCGGACGTCGTCGTCGATTATTTTGTCGACACGGATCGATCGGTAGGTGGAACGCATGAGCCGCTAATCTCCCCCGTGCGGGGGAGATGGCCGGCAGGCCAGAGGGGGTCGGTTCGACTGGGCTCGGCCTACCTGCCGCTGCAGAAGGAGGTTAGCGCTCCACGCGAGGCGACCCCCTCTGTCGCCTTCGGCGACATCTCCCCCTCAAGGGGGGAGATTAGCTGCTAAGCCCGCCGCCTTTCCGGCCCGCTATCCAGCCACGCCACATCCTCCGCCGACAGCTTGATATCCAGCGCCTTCAAACTGTCCTCCAACTCGTCCAGCGTGCGCGGGCCGATCAACGGCACCGACGGAAAAGGCTGCGCCAGCACATAGGCGAGCGCGATGTGGATCGGACTTTTGCCCAGGCGCTGCGCCAGCTCGATGGCGCGGTCGCGGCGGCCGAAATTTTTCTCGGAATACCAGACCCGCACCAGCTCCTCATTGTCCTGCTTGTCGCGGCCGGCGCGGTCGGTGAAGAAGCCGCGGCCCTGGCTCGACCAGGCGAAGTTGGGCATCTGCCTTTTCGTCAGCCAGGATTTCCAGTCGTCGGTGGACGAGGTGATGCAGCCGGCCCAGATCGGTTCCAGCATCTCGGCCAGCGAGAAATTGTTGGAGAGCACGCCGGGCTTCTGCTTGCCGGTGCGCTCGGCATAGGCAATCGCCTCGTCCATGCGCGCCATCGTCCAGTTCGAGCCGCCGAACGGGCCACGGATGCGGCCGGCCTTGACCTCGGCGTCCATCGCATCGACGAATTCGCCGACCGGCACATCCGGGTTGTCGCGGTGCATGAAATAGAGGTCGACATGGTCGGTCTGCAGCCGGTCCAACGACTGGGCGAGCTGCTTGCCGATGACATCGGGATAGCAGAGCGGCGAGTGGGCGCCCTTGGCGATAATCACCGACTGCTCGCGCACGCCGCGATTCCTGAGCCACTGGCCAAGCAGCGTTTCGGTGTAGCCGGCGCCGTAGACATAGCCGGTATCGAACAGATTGCCGCCGGTCTCGAAGAAGGCGTCGAGCAGGATTGCGCCCGACGAGAAGGTGCGGAAATCCTCGAAGCCGAGCGCCACCACGGAGGCCGGCTTCGACAGGCCCGGAATCTTGCGCTTGCCAATGGCCGTGCCGCCGGTGCGCAGCGGCCGGCCCGAAATGGTGTTGGTTCGCTTAGCCGGCTTTTCGATCTCATATTCCAGCCCAACGGCGGCGCGCCATTTGTCGAGCACACGCAGCGTGCCCAGACTGTCGGCCCAGGCCATGCCTGGCCAGGCGAACTCTTGTTTCCCGGCCAGGATCGCCTCGCCGGCGGCGTCGACCTCGAAGGAATAGAGATGGCGGGTTTCGTTGAGGCTGATGGTCTCGCGCGTGTCGTCGGCGAGAATTACATCGATCCGGCCAGGGCCGCCATCGCGGTAGGCGCCGCCGGCGAACCAGAAATCCGGCACCTCGATGCGGCCCTTGGTGCCGAGGATGCGCAGGACATTGTCCTGTTTGAGCGAGATGCTGCAGGATACCTCGGCAACGATACCACCGGGAAAATGCAGCAGCGCCGAGGCCCATTCGTCGACGCCGGACTTGCCGAGATGGGCGGTGCCGACGACCTTGTCCGGCTCGGCAAAGGGTTTGCCTGTGGCAGCGCCCGCGATCAGCCGCACCATGGAGACGGGATAGCCGCCGACGTCGAGAATGCCGCCACCGGCGAGATCGTTGGAATAGAGCCGGTGCTCGGGCATGAAGCCGGGCATGGCGAAGCCGAAGCTCGACTTGATCAGCCTGACATCGCCGATGACGCCCGACTGGATCACCTCGACCAGCTTCGCCGTCTGCGGGTGCAGGCGGTACATGAAGGCTTCGCCGAGGAAGGTGCCGGCCTTGCGCGCGGCATGGATCATGGCGTCGGCCTCGAAGGCGGTCAGCGCCAGCGGCTTTTCGCACAGCACATGCTTGCCGGCTTCCGCCGCCTTGATTGCCCATTCGGCATGGCCGGGATGCGGGATGGCGATATAGACGGCGTCGACCTCGGGGTCAGCGAGCAGCGCGTCGTAACCGTCGAGGATGCGGGCGCCGGGAAACGTCTCGGCCAGGCCTGCCTTGCCGGGATTGCGGGCGCCGAGCGCCACGATCGTGCCGGTGCGCGAGCCTGCCACGCCGCGGGCGAACGCTTTGGCGATGTCGCCAGGCCCGAGTATCCCCCAGCGGATGGGCGCGGTTGCAGTCATGGTCATTCTCCTTGCAAGGCTGGAAGCGCTCAGCGCAGCCGCTGGCCGTTTTCGTCGAACAGATAGGATTTGCGGATGGACACGGTGATCTCCTGGGTGTCGGGGACCTTTGCCGCGTCGCGCTGGATCACCAGGTCTTCGCCATGGGCGGTCCTGGCATAGATGAAGCTGGTGCCGCCGAGATGCTCGACCACGTCGATGCCGACGGTGAGGTCGGCGTCGCCTTCGCCGCCATTGCCGAAATGTTCGGGCCGCACGCCGACAATGACCTTGGCTCCTGTTTGCGGCACGGCGCCGGTCAACGGTTGCATAATGCGGGTCATTTCCTCGCCCACCAGCTCGACGGTGACGCTGCTCATGTTGCGCCCGACGACGCGGCCCTTGACGAAATTCATCTTCGGCGAGCCTACAAAGCCGGCGACGAACTGGTTGTCGGGATTGTCGTAGAGATCGAGCGGCCTGCCGATCTGCTCGACATGGCCACCGCGCAGCACGACGATCCGGTCGGCCAGCGTCATCGCCTCGGTCTGGTCGTGGGTGACATAGATCATCGTTGTGCCGAGTTCCTTGTGCAGGCGCGAGATCTCGACCCGCATCTGGACGCGCAGCTCGGCGTCGAGATTGCTCAACGGCTCGTCGAACAGGAAGACTTGCGGTTCGCGCACGATGGCGCGGCCAATGGCGACGCGTTGGCGCTGGCCGCCGGACAATTGCCTCGGCCGCCGCGCCATCAACTCTGTGATGCGCAGAATTTCGGAGGCCCGCTTCACCCGCCGCTCGGTGTCCTCCTTGGGGTTGCCGGTCATCCTGAGACCAAAGCTCAGATTCTGCTCCACGCTCATGTGCGGGTAGAGCGCGTAGGACTGGAACACCATGGCGATGCCGCGCTCGGCCGGCTCGACATCGTTCATCACCTTGCCGCCAATGGCGATCTCGCCGCCGCTGATATCCTCCAGCCCGGCGATCATCCTGAGCAGCGTCGATTTTCCACAACCCGACGGGCCGACAAAGACGACGAACTCGCCATCGGCGATATCGATGTTGGCGCCATGGATGATCTCATAGACGCCGAAGCGTTTTACGACATTGGTGAGGGTGACTGCCGCCATATCGCTCTAGTCCTACTTGACGGCGCCGGCGGCGATGCCCGCGATGAAATGGCGCTGCAGCAGCACGAAGACGACCAGCATCGGTACGGTCAGCATGACGGCGCCGGCCATGATGCCGCCCCATGAGACCTTGGTCAGGCCGATCAGCGTGCCGAGCGCCACAGGGGCCGTCATGGCGCCGGGCTGGCTGTTGATCAAAAGCGGCCAGAGATAATTGTTCCACGAGGCGAGGAACAGAATGATGGCGAGCGCCGCCAGCATCGGCCGCGCCAGCGGCAAAGCGACGAACAGGAAGATACGCCATTCCTTGACGCCTTCGACTCGCGCGGCGTCGAAGAGGTCGGCCGGCATCATCGAGAAAGCCTGGCGCATGAACAGCACGCCCAGCGAATTGAACAAGGGTGGCACGATCAACGCAATCCAGGTGTTGGCGAGCTGGAAGTCGCGCGCCACCATGATGAATTGCGGGATCAGCACCACCGCATAGGGCAGCGTGATGGTGCCGAGGATGATCGCCACCACCGCGCCCTTGCCGAAGAACTGATAGCGGGCGAGCGCCCAGCCGGCCATCGAGGTCAGCAGCACCGAGAAGAAGGTGTAGGTCACCGCCACCGCCACCGAAATGCCGATGGCGCCGACGAAATTGGTGTCGCGCTGCAGGTTGTTGAAATTGTCGACGAAATTGCCGTGCGGCAGAAGCTCGATGCCGGGGCTGAAAATGCCGTTGTCGGGCATGGTCGAAAACACCACCATCATCCATAGCGGAAACAGCCAGATCACCGCCAGCGGCGTCAGGACCAGATGCAGCAGGACGCTGCGGCCGAGCCGGCGTTGCGACAGCGAACTCATTTCGGCTCTCTTGTCAGCCACAGCTGCACCAGCGTGATGGCGATTGCCAAGCCCGCCATGGTGTAGGCGACGGCCGAGGCGTAGCCGAAATTGAGCGAGCGAAAACCCTGGCGGTAGAGCAGCAGGCCAAGCGTCTCGGTGCCGCCGCCGGGGCCGCCGCGCTCGGTGATCAGGAACGGCTCGGTGAACAGCTGCATGGTGCCGATGATCGACAGCACGGCGCAAAACACGATGACCGGCTTGAGCAGCGGCAGCGTTATGTAGAAGAACTGCTTGAGCTTGCTGACGCGGTCGAGCGTCGCTGCTTCATGGACGTCCTCGGGGATCGACTGCAGGCCGGCGAGCAGGATGATGGCGTTGTAGCCGGCCCAGCGCCAGGTTACCGCGATCATGATCAGCGCCATGGCCGGTGTGACGTTGGAGAACCAGTCGATCTTGGCCAGGCCGACGCCGGCGAGGAGCTTGTTGATGATGCCGAAATCCAGGTTGAACATCAGCCGGAACACGGCGGAATAGGCGACCTCGCCGACCACCACCGGAGCGAAGAAGGCAAAGCGGTAGAGGCCACGTGCTTTCAGCAGCGGCGAGTTCAGCAGCACCGCCATGATGATCGCCAGCGAGATCATCACCGGCACCTGGATGACAAGGATGAGCAGCGTGTTCTTCAGCGCGTTGAAGAAAGCGGGGTCGCCGATCAGGCGGCCCCAGTTGAACGTCGGCGCAAAGCGCCAGGGCACCGTGCGCGTCGCCTGGAAGGAAATCATGAACGAGGAGATGATCGGCCACACCCAGAAGATGGCAAAGATCAGAAGGTAGGGCGTAAGGAAGCGATAGGCCGTGGCGTTCTGGTAGCGCATGGTTTCCTCCTCCTTCCTCTTTCCCGGTTGATATCCGGCGTGTTGTTAGCCGGCGTCAATTATCAGGGCTTGGCGCCGCCCCTCATCCCCTGCCGGGACCTTCTCCCCGTATAGTGACGGGGAGAAGGGGCTTGTTGGGACACCGCCGGCGATTGGCGAACTGTTGGGCGAGAGCGTCCCCTCTCCGTCACTATACGGGGAGAGGATGCCGGCAGGCAGGTGAGGGGCAGCGCCAACGGTCCGGCAAATTGCCCTATATCTGGCCCGCCAACATCTCCGCCTTCGTCACTTTACCGGCAATCCAGTCGCCGCCGCGATCTGGCTGGCGGCGTCGTCGAGGGCGGCCTTGGCATCGGGATAGCCGCCGCCGAGATATTTGGTCTGCACGGCGCGCATGATGATTTCGGCGTCGCTCTGGAACGGCGTGCCGCGGCTCGGCACCACCTTGGGCAGCGTGGCGAGAATGTCCTTCCACACTGCCTGGCCGCCCCAATAGGGGAGGCCTTGCGAGACATAGGGATCGTCGAGCGCCGAGATCAGTGACGGCACCAGGCCGAAATCCCTGAGCATGGTGATCTGGCCGTCATTGGTCTCGAGCGTGTATTTCAGATAGGCGTAGGCGGCCTCCTTGTTCTTCGAGGCCGAGGTGATGGCGAGCGACGAGCCGCCGAGATTGGCGGCGCGCGGGCCGTCGGCGGTCAGGCTCGGCATCAGATAGACACCCCATTTGCCGTTTTCGCCGGCCGATTCGGTGCGGATGGTGCCCTCATACCAGCCGCCATAGACCTGGGTGGCGACGGTCCCGGCGGTGTTGTTGGTGATCTTGGTGCCCCAGTCGGCCGACGAGATGATGCCGGCGTCCTTCATGTCCTTGATCTTGGCCAGCGTGTCGACGCATTTCGGCTGGTTGACGGTGATCGACTGCCCATCGGCGGCGAAATAGCCGCAGCCCTGTTCGTTGGAAATCATGCGGAAGAATTCGGTGTCGCCGTTGAAATCGGCATTGGTCATGGTGACGCCGGGATTGGCGGCCTGGACCTTCTTGCCGGCGGCGATGAAATCGTCCCAGGTCTTGATCGAGGCCGGATCGACGCCAGCCTTCTCGTAGAAGTCGCGGCGGTAGAAGGCGGCGACTGGGCCGGAATCCCACGGCATGGCATAGGCCTTGTCGCCGACCTCCAGTTCGGTGCGCTTGAAATCCGGGAATTTCTTCTGGTCGTCGGCGGTGTAGCCCAGCGTGTGCAAATCGACGAAGCAATCGGGGAACTGGCTCCAGTAGTTCTCGGCCTCGCCGTTTTCGATCGAGACGATATCGGGCAGGCCGACGCCGCCGGCCGCACAGCCGGCGATCGACTTGTCATAGGTCGGCTGGTTGCCGAGATCCTGAACGGTGACCTTGACGTCGGGATGCTGTTTGTTGAAGCCGGCCACCGTCGCCTTCAGCGACGAAGCGGCGATATTCCAGCTCCAGATCGTGATTTCGCCGGACTGCGCCAAAGCTGGGGCTGAGCCCAGGCCAAGCGCCAGCGCGGCACAGATCAGTGTCGTGCGCATTGAAATCCTCCCATTTCATTTGCTCTCTCTTCGCGAGCATGGCTAGACTAGGCGGCGCGGAAGGCTTGTCCCTGACAACGGGAATAAAAGATGGGCGGAAAGTAAGATGCCGGAACGGCCGTTTTACCAGCCTGGCGCCAGCAGCGTCGAAGGCCTGCCGATGGCTTTGCAGATGTTTCACAACCATCCGCTGGTGATGCTGAAGCCGCATTGGCATGCCCAGGTCGAGGTCAATTTCATCGTCCGCGGCAGCGTGCATTACCGCATGAACGAGCACGAGATTTCGCTGTCGGCCGGCGACATGTGCCTGTTCTGGGGCGGGCTGCCGCACCAGATGGACGATCTCTCCGACGACGCCATCTATGCCGGCGCGCATCTGCCGCTGGTGCATTTCTTCCGCCTGCATCTGCCGACGGATGTCCGCCACCGGCTGATGACCGGCGCCACGCTGGTGACATCGGCGACCGACCAGGCCGACCATCACAATTTCGAACGCTGGAACCGCTATTTCCGCTCGGGCGATCCGGCGATAACCGAGCACGCCGTGAACGAGCTGCTGCTGCGGTTGGAGCGGGTGCGCTTCGAGCCCTACCGGCTGGTGCCGGAAACCGCCATCGGCCAGGAACCCGGCGGCCCGTTCGACCAGCAATCGCTGCGCAATGTCGGGCGCATGTGCGACTTCATCGCCGAGAATTTCCTCTACGACATAGACTGCGTCGACATTGCCGCTGCCGCCGACATCCACCCCAAATACGCCATGAGCATTTTCAAGAAATCGACCGGCATGACGCTCAACGAATATATGAATCTGCTGCGGCTGAGCTACGCGCAGGCGCTGCTGATGCATGAAGACGCCAATGTGCTGCGCGTCGCCATGGATTCAGGCTTTGGCTCGCTCAGCGCCTTCAACAAATCCTTCCGCAAGCTGGCAGGGATGTCGCCCTCGGATTTTCGCCGGGGTGCGGTGGGCCGATAGGTTCAACGGTGATCTTGATCAACCCGCAGCCGTTCCGGGTGGAAACATGTGCAAGGCTAATCGCGACCGCCTTTGTCGGATGCTATCATCAACTTGGAGAAAGTTGTCAGCGACTTCGCGTTTCATGAGCGCCTTCCCCCACTCCGTCGCTGCTTCGCAGCGCCACCTCTCCCCCGTCGATCGGGGGAGAGGTGTCGAGCGAAGCTCGACGGAGTGGGGTCGACCTGGCCCTGGCGTTGTCATTTCAAGCCGGGACCGGTGCCCTCCGCCCGAGGAAACCCGACAATTACCGCCAGCCCAGGCCGGCGATCCTCCAGCGCAATAGTTGCACCATGCAGGTCGGCGATGGCCCGCACCAGGCTGAGGCCAAGGCCGCTGCCGGGCGTGGTGCGGCTGGAGTCCAGCCGGTAGAGCCGCTGGAACACTTTCTCGCGCTCCTGCGCCGGGATGCCGGGGCCATTGTCGGCGACCTCAGCCAGAATGCGGTCGCCTTGCCGCCGCACCGATAGAAGGATTGCCGTGCCATCGGGGCAATGCCGCAGCGCGTTCTCAACCAGATTGGCAAACAATTGCGTCAGCAGGTCGCGGTCGCCGTGGACCAGGCATGGGGTGCCGTGGACGATCGTGGCCGACAGCGACTTGCCGTCATCCTCGGCGACACCGGCGTAGATTTCGGCAATGGCATCGATGACGCCGGTGAGGTCGAGATCGACAAAGCGCGCCTTGCGGGCGCCGGCCTCGATCTGGGCAATACGCAACAGCGCATCGAAAGTATCGTTGATCTGCAGGCTTTCCCCACCTGCCTCCGCCAGCTCATCGGCAACGGCCTCACCCCGCGCGGTCCTGTCGGCCGCAGCTTCCAAAATCATCTGCAGCCGGTTGAGCGGCGTCTTCAGATCATGCGCGATGTCGGCGCTGACCTGGCGCATGCCGTCCACCAGCGCCGCCAGCCGCTCCAGCGCGGCGTTGACCTGGCGCGAGACGCCGTCAATGTCGTCGCCATTGCCGAGCAGTGGAATGCGGGCGTCGAGCCGGCCGTTGGAGACATCGTCCATGGTGGCGGCTATGCCGTCGAGGCGGCGCTGCACGCGCGACGCCAGCAGGGCGCCGCCGGCCACCCCAAGGCCGGAAATGATCAGGGTGGCCCAACCGAAGCTCATCAGCACGATGTTTTCCAACGCCCTTATCTCAGTCAGCGAGAAGGCCACGGTCAGGCTGTTCGGCCCGACCGAACCGGACCAGGCGCGGTACATGGTGCCGGGCGTCACATCGGGCAGGGACGCTGCAAAATCCGAAAAGCCATCGGGAAGGTCGGCGGCGGTGAAATTCCCGGCCAGGCGATTGCCGGCGGGATCGGTGAGCGAGAACAGCTGTTCCTTGCTCGGGCTGAGCGCGGCGTGGCTGTCGACTGCCGAAACCAGATCCTCCCGGTCGTTTCCGGCATAGGTCACCGCCACGACCGAATAGGTCTCCTTGACCGACTGGTCGAGCTGCTCGGCAAGATCCGCGCTCATCAGCTGGTAGACGATGGCGCCTGACAGGATGAAGGCGAGCACGAACAGCAAGGCGAAGGTCAGGGCCAGCCGAAACGGCGTGCTGCGCAGCAGGCGAGAGCCTGTCTCAGTCATAGTGCGTTTCAGTCATGGCAAGCTTCAGTCATGGCAAGTTTCTGTCATGCCGCGCCTCAGTCGTGAACACTGTAGCCAGTGTTGCGCACGGTGTGGATCAACGTGGTTTCGAACGGCCTGTCGATCTTGGCGCGCAGCCGGCTGATATGGGTTTCGACGACGCTGGTCTTGGGGTCGAAGTGAAAATCCCAGACCCGTTCCAGAAGCATGGTGCGGGTGATGACGCGGCCCTCGCCGCGCATCAGCACTTCGAGCAGGCTGAATTCGCGCGGCTGCAGGTCGATCGCCTGGCCCTGCCTGGTGACGCGGCGCTGGATCAGGTCCATTTCGAGGTCTGCGATGCGCAGCGTCGTCTTCAGCTCCTGCACCGCAGGGCGACGGCCGAGCGCGTTGATGCGGGCGAGCAGTTCGGAAAAGGCGAATGGCTTGACGAGATAGTCGTCGCCGCCGGCCTCAAGCCCTTCAACCCTGTCGTCGACGCCGCCGACCGAGGTCAGAAAGATCGCCGGCGTGCGCACGCCCGCCGCCCGCACCGCCTTGATCATCGACAGGCCGTCGAGGCCGGGCAGCATGCGGTCGACGACGATCACGTCATAGGCGTCGCGTGTCGCGGCAAACAGCGCGTCATGCCCGTCGCGCAGCAGATCGCAGACATGCCCGGCTTCGCTCAGGCCCTTGACGACATAGTCTGCGGTCCTGGGGTCATCCTCAACAAGGAGAAGTCGCATCTCTGTTCCGGTCTGTTGCCGAGGCTTTGCCAGAGCGGCATGCTAGCACCGGCGGCGGTCCGTTCCTAGAATATCCGCCGGCGCCTGGTCGCTCGTGGTCGTTGCACATGTCCATAAGTGTCATCCGACCGGATCGCGCGCAGGGACAAGCATCCTGCGCAGCACGGCGTCTTTCAGAATAAAATGATGGAAGAGTGCCGCACCGGCATGAATGCAGATCAGAACGATGAATACCGGCTTTGCCCAAGTATGGACATCGCCCATCCAGCTCCAAACATAAAAGGCCAGAAGCCCGGAAACAGGAGCGGCAACGAGAAGGCCATAGAACAGCGCATGCGTTGTGCGTGAGGCGAAAGCCATCCATTTCGGCATTGTGGATTGCGGCTTGGGCGCACCGATGAAGAGGCGGACGGCCAGTCGCACGAACACCAGCAACAGGATCGCCAGGCCGACCCAGTAATGGGCGGGCCCCATGGTCTGCCCGTAGGACGACAGTTGGCGTCTGTCCGCTGCCGCATCGACATAGATTGTCATGTTTTCGCCGAACAGGAGCTGGAACAGGACAAGCGCCGCTATCATCCAATGCAGGCTAATTTGGAGGCCGCTATAACCGGATTTCCTGGAGTTCATTCTTCCGTCCATGAGGTGAGCGCGATAGCTGCCCAGGGCGACCCACGGCAGGGATCCATTGACGTTTTGGCGCGTTCTCGTCGCGTCAGGCGGGCGTGCAGGTGCTTGCATCTACTCCGATTCAAGCAGGATTTTGTCGGCCTCGCCGGTGCCCTTCTTCAGACTCATATAGAGAACGAGGGCGACGATGCAGCCCAGGAAGATCATGCTGGTGAAGGTGGTGCCGAAGCCGAGGCCGCCATATTCGACCGGCTGCGACAGCAGGTCGCCGAACGAGGCGCCAAGCGGTCGCGTCAGGATGTAGGCCAGCCAGAAGGCGAGGATGGCGTCGATGCCGAAGGCGAAATAGCCGAGGGCGATGAAGACGATGACCGCGCCGAACAAGAAGCCAGTCGTGAGATAGCCAATGTCGAACGTCTCGGCGACAAGGTCGCCGGCCGCGGTGCCGAGCGAAAAGGTGAACAGGATCGCCAGCCAGTAGAAGATCTCGCGCCTGGTGGTGACGATCGTATGGATGGAGAGCGTTCTTTCGCTGGCGTACCAGACCGCGAATGTCGCGGCGAGCAAGACCGTGAAGGCAATCGTGGTGGTTTGCAGACGGACGCCCAAATTGTCGACCAGATTGTCGGTGATCAAGGTGCCGACGACGCTGATCAGCACCACCGCCAGCCAATAGGCCCATGGCACATAACGCTTCTGCGCGAATTGCAGCGCCAGCGCGACGACAAGGATGCCGGTCATGATCAGCGAGGTGACGGTCAGTCCGAAGCCAAGATTGACGGCCAGATAGTCGGCCGCCGTCTCGCCCATGGTGACCGCCAAAAGCTTGATCAGCCAGAATTCGACGGTGACATCAGGGACCCTGTTGGGTGATGCCAGTGCGGCGGGTGCAGTGCTTGCAGACAAGCGCATGATGGGATCCTTGTCGTTTCGCGGGGACGGGCCTATTCCCCGGTACGTGCGGCGAGGCTTGGCCTTACTTCCCCATGATCTTCATGGCCTGAGCGAAGAAGTCGTCGGCGCGCTTGTCGTCGTCGGCATTGCAGCGCTCGACGCCTTTGGCCTCGAGATCGGATACTTTGGTCTTGTCCGCGGCGCTCAGCGCCGCCAAGGCTTCCGCCGCGCGCAGGTCCTTCAGAGCGTCTTCGCAAAGCGTCGCAGCGGAAGCGGCTGAAAAAACCGGGTTGGCGATGGCAATGGCGCAGAGCGAGAAAGCGAGGGCTAGCTTTTTCATGCTGGTGTTCCTGTCTTGCGCCGGTATCCAGGCGGTGATGAAACGATGTCCGGCAGGTCGGCCGGCACAAGGACTATGGGCAGGCGACCTCGCCGCAATCTGTCCGCCCGCTTACAAATTCGTAAGAATGGCTGAAATTCCTGCCGGTTGCCTCGCCATCGCCGCACGGAAGCGCTAGTGGGTGGCGAGACACCGGCGCTATGAGCCCTGCCGGAGAGCAGGAACTATGATGAGCTACGCTCCCCCCAAGCCGGCAGCGAAGGCGTTCGACCAGCACAAGCGCCTGCTCGTCATACAAGTGGCGGCAGCCCTCGCCGTCATGCTGTTGCTGTTCACCAAGCCCTTTCTCGTCGAAGGCTCGGACGGGCACGAATACATTGAGGCGCTGGGCATCGGCTTCGTGCTGGTCTGCTTCCTTGGCCGTCTGTGGAGCATTCTCTATGTCGGCGGCAGGAAGAACGACGAGCTGGTCACCATCGGCCCGTTCTCGATGAGCCGGAACCCGCTCTACTTCTTTTCCACGGTCGGCGCGGCGGGCGTCGGGTTGATGTACGGCTCGGTGCTGGTGGCGGCGGCGCTGGCTCTGGTGAGCTACCTGTTGTTCCGGGTGACGGCGCGCAAGGAAGCCGAGTTCCTGTTTGGAAAGTTCGGCCCCGCCTACAGCGTCTATGCCGAACGCACGCCGCCTTTCTGGCCGAACCCGCTGCTGTTTCACGATCAAGCCGAACGCCGGTTCTCGACAAAGGCGTTGCGGCGGACATTCACGGACGGGCTCTATTTCCTGGCGCTGTTCCCGGCCATCGAGACGATTGAGCAGTTGCGGATCAGCGGCATGCTGCCGGTGTTTTTCACCCTCTACTGACCGGAGCGCCGTGCCGCGCGGCGCACGCTGTAGAGCAGGATGACGAGGCAGCCGGGCAGAAGCAGGACGCCGCCGGCAAGCGGCGGCAACGCCAGCAGCTTCACTGCCGCGGCAATCGCCACGATCAACAGCAGCGCCAACGTCGCAAGGCTGCCGTCGTCGATGAACATGCCGACGAGCTCCTTTAGAATGAGGCGGACGACGTTCATCGAGCAACTCCTTGTGCAGCCTTGGGGTAGCTGGCGCGCAACCAGCGCACCATGGCGAAGCACGCGACGGCGATGATTGCGAAGATGGCCAGCAGCGCCAGATCGGCGCCCGGCCAGTCGGTGCCCAGGCCTTCGCCGGTCCAGAAAATGCCGAAGCTTGTCAACATCAGGCCGACGGCGAATTTGAGCGCGTTTTCCGGCACCCGCGTCAGCGGCCTGTGCACCGCAAGGCCGATGATCGTTACCAGGATGAAGGCCGCCAACGCGCCAAGGCTGGCATAGAAGGTCTGTGCATGCGCGGCGCCGACGGCAATGACGATGAACACCACCTCGACACCTTCGAGCAGCACCGCCTTGAAGGCCGCGAGCCCGGCCAGATAATCGGCGCGGCGGTCATTGGCCTGCTGCTGCAAAGCGGCGGTTTCCTTTGAAAAGGCGGCGTCCTCGTCATGCAGGGCGATGACGCCGACACTGCGCAAAATGGCCTTTCTCAACCAGCGCATGCCAAACAGGACCAGGAGCACGCCGACGACGAACTGCAGCACCGCAATGGGAATCAGCGCCAGCAGCGGTCCGAAGGCCAGCACCAGAGCCGCCAGCACCGCCAGCGCCAGCGCCGCGCCTGTCAGCGCTGGCCGCCAGCTGCGGGTGACGCCGACCGCCAGCACGATGGTGAAGGCCTCGACCACTTCGACGAAGGAGGCAAGGAACGAGGCGGTCACGGTGGAAAGTATGGGCGTCAGGCCGTTCATGAAGGTTTCCTGTCTGCGGGAATCACTAGCCTGAGAAGGATACAGCGCTCCGGCGGAAGGGAGAACGCGCCGGCATCGTCGCCATGGTCTATCTGTTGCGTCAACATCGGTGGCCCGGTCGCCGGCGTTCGCTACGAGCTGCTCGGCGTCGGCGACAATTTCAAGCCGATCGTGCTAGGCCTTGTCATTGTGCTCGCCGTCATTCTGGATGCCTATCGGGAAAAGCTGTTGAGGGTGATCCGATAAAGCGCGTCGCGCTTTTTGGTTTTTGTTTTATGGATGTCATTTTCCCAGATCCGCCGGACACTCCGGGCGACATGCACTAGGGGACAAGAAATGACGACGATTGCCGATGTCGCGCGCCATGCCGGAGTGTCGGTCGCAACCGTCTCGCATGTGATGAACCGCACGCGCCATGTCGAGCCTGAGACGGCCGAGCGCGTGCATTCGGCCATCGCCGCCTTGCGCTACAGCCCGAACACGCTGGCGCGCAGCCTGAGGCGCGGCGAGACCAAGACCATCGGCCTGCTGCTGCCGGACAATTCCAACCCGTTCTTCGCCGGCGTGGCGCGCCAGATCGAGGATGCCGGCTTCCTTGCCGGCTATACTGTGATCCTGTGCAACTCCGACGGCAGCGCCGAGAAGGAGGAGCGCTACCTCCAGGTGCTGATGGCCAAGCAGATCGACGGGCTGATCTTCGCCGGCTCGTCGGATCATGCGCGGGTGTTCTCCAGCCTTCTGCCCGGCGTGCCGGCGGTGCTGATCGACCGCGAGATCCATTCGGTCAATGTCGATTCCGTGCTGGTCGATCACGATCATGGCGGCTATCTCGCCGGCCGCTATCTGGCCGGGCTCGGCCACGAGAAGATCGGCGTCATCGGCGGCCCGCGCGATTCCAGCTCCAGCCCCGCCCGCCTGCGCGGCTTCGCCAGGGCGCTGCAGGAAGCCGGCCTCGACCTGCCGCCGGCCTCGGTGGTGGATTCCGACTATCACTTCGCCGGCGGCCGCACGGCGATGGAGCGGCTGATGGCGCAGGAGCCGGGGATCACGGCGCTGTTTGCCTGTAACGATCTGATGGCCATGGGGGCGCTGACAGTGCTGCGCGGGCGCGGATTGCGGGTCCCAGGCGACATGTCGATGATCGGCTTCGACGACATACCCTATGCCGTCACCACCTGGCCGCCGCTGACGACGATCGCACAGCCGGTCGAGAAGATCGGCACCCGCGCCGTCAGCCTGCTGCTCGAGCGGGTTGCCGAGCCGGCGGCGCATTCGCGCCGCGAAGTGCTCACCCCGGTGCTCGTCGAACGGGAGAGCTGCGCGCCGTTGAGCGGCTGAAGTCCCTCAGGCGGCGGCCGGCTGCAGCGCTGCCCTGAGCAGCATGCCGAAGAGGTCGCGCGGCTCGTCGGGATCGGCGAGCAGGTCGAGTTCCTCGTACAGGCCGGTGGCCTGAAGCTGGTCTCTGACATAGCGCAGCGCGGAAAAATCCTCGGTGGCGAAGCCGACGGAATCGAACAGGGTGATCTGTTCGGCCGTCTTGCGGCCTTCCGCCTTACCGGTCATCACCTGCCACAACTCGGTCACCGGATGGTCGGCGTGGAGCTGCTGGATTTCGCCCTCGATGCGCGTCTGCGGCGGGAACTCGACGAAGATGTCGGAGCGCAAAAGGATGTCGCGGTGCAGTTCCGTCTTGCCGGGGCAGTCGCCACCGACCGCGTTGATGTGCACGCCGGAACCGACCATGTTGTCGGTGAGGATGGTGGCGGACAGCTTGTCGGCGGTCACCGTGGTGATGATGTCGACTCCTTCCACAGCATCCTGGCCCGTTGTGCAGATGGTGACGTCAAAGCCTTTGCCGGCGAGGTTGCGGGCGCATTTTTCCGAAGCGGAACGGTCGATGTCGTAGAGCCGCAGCCGGTCGATGCCGAGCAGCGCTTTGAAGGCGACAGCCTGGAACTCGGACTGGGCGCCATTGCCGATGATGGCCATCGAGCGCGCGCCCCTGGGCGCCAGATATTTGGCAGCGACCGCGGAGGTGGCCGCGGTGCGCAGCGCCGTCAGGATCGTCATTTCGGTGAGCAGCATCGGATAGCCGGAGCCGACATCGGCGAGCACGCCGAAGGCGGTGACGGTCTGGCGCCCCTCGCGCATGTTCTTGGGATGGCCGTTGACATATTTGAAGCCGTATAGCCGGCCGTCGCTGGTCGGCATCAGCTCGATGACGCCGTCATGGCTGTGCGAGGCGATGCGCGGCGTCTTGTCGAACAGCTCCCAGCGGCGAAAATCCTCCTCGATATAGGCGGCGAGTTCGGTGAGGAACCGCTCGACGCCGATGGTCAGCACCAGCTTCATCATGCGGTCGACGCTGACGAAGGGGACGATGGCAAGGCGGGAAGGCTGGGTCATGCAATGCTTCCGGAATGGCTGCGGGTCGGGCGGTCCATGATGCGGCGGCCCATCAGGCTGGCGGCGAGGTCGACCATCAGAGTGGCGGTGCGGCCGCGCTCGTCGAGGAACGGGTTGAGCTCGACCAGATCAAGGCTGGAGACCAGGCCGCTGTCGGACAGCATCTCCATCACCAGATGCGCCTCGCGGAAGGTGGCGCCGCCGGGCACGGTGGTGCCGACGGCCGGCGCGATGGAGGGGTCGAGGAAGTCGACGTCGAGGCTGACATGCAGCAGGCCGTTTTCCTTTTCGACGATGGCCAGGAAGGCGCGCAGCAAAGGTGCGACGCCGTGCTCGTCAATGGTGCGCATGTCGTGCACGGTCACGCCCGCTTCGCTCAGCGCCCGGCGCTCCGCCGGATCGACGCTGCGCAGGCCCATGACGCAGATGTGGGCGGGATCGACGGCGACGGGCAGGTCGGGGAAATAACCGTTGAAGCCCGGCCGGCCGCTGGCATAGGCGAGCGGCACGCCGTGCAGATTGCCGCTGACGGTGGTATCGAGCGTGTGGAAATCCGGATGCGCATCGAGCCACAGCACGAAGAGCGGCCGGTCGCGTTCGGCCGCCCGGCGGGCTATGCCCGACATCGTGCCGGCCGATATCGCGTGGTCGCCGCCAAGGAAGATCGGCATGGCGTCCCGCGAAGCCGCATAGGCGGTCTCGGCAATTGCCGCCGTCCAGGCGGAAATCTCCGGCAGGGCCTTCAGCGCGAGATTGCCATGGACGAGTGCGCGCACTGCGGCCGGTTGCACCGCGCCCCAGTCCTCGACCTGATGGCCGAGTTCCGACAGCACCGAGACAAGCCCGGCCGTGCGCAGCGCGCTTGGCCCCATCTCGCATCCCATCCTGCCGGCGCCGTCCTGTACCGGCGCGCCAACGATCCTGCAGCGCATGGTTTTTGGTGTCCTTGCAAATTGATTGGGCAATTGATGCGTGGAATGAACCATCCTGGACCGGCAGTTTGAACAGGCGAAATTGGCATTTCGAGAAGAATGATTTATCATTCCGATAAGTCGCTTCGGTCAAAGTGGATAGAATCATGGACTTGCTTGACGAAAGGCTGGTCACGCTGCTCAGGCATGATGCCCGGCGCAGCATCTCCGATCTCGCGGTCGATCTCGGGGTGTCGCGCGCCACGGTCAGGGCGCGCATGGAGCGGCTGGAAAAAACGGGCGAGATCATCGGCTACACGGTGGTGCTGCGCGCCGACGCGGTCGACCAGCGGATACGCGGCGTGATGATGATCGAGATCGAGGGCCATGCTGCCGACCGCGTGGTCCGGGCGCTCGGCGGCCTCGCCGAGGTTTCGACCATTCACACCACCAATGGCCGCTGGGACCTGGTGGTCGAACTCGGAACGGCGTCGCTCACCGATTTCGACGCGGTGCTTAGGCGGATACGGCTCATCCCGGGGATAACCGGCAGCGAGACAAGTCTGCTGCTGGCAACGCCGAGGACGACAAGGGCAAGGTTGGCGTAGCCGTCCTTTCGGCCGGCGTGTTCACGCAAAGCTTTGTGACGGATCTGGCGAATGGGTCGCCTGGCTGACGAATCTCATTGGGGCCGCACCTATCCTCCACATGACGGAGGAAGCCGGCATGACGCGAGATTGCACCAGCTTCAACGGTGCAAGGACCCGACGCTTGCCACAGGCCAAGGCTGATGGCAGGATAGAAGGCCGCAACGTGCGGCCTCTGGCGGCCGTTGTGTTTCGATGGATTATGAAGCATTTTCCCAAGGTGCGGGTTCTCCTCACAATGTGCGGCAGCCTCGTTTCGCCTTGGTCGCCCTTGATTTTTCGCAATGTGCGCTTTGCCTGCCTCAGGCCGCAGGGCATTTAATTCCACGGGGTCAAGCCTCATGACAGAGATTTGTGCTCGGGCCGTCTATCGTCGGCGAAGACAAGGCATGGCGCCACAATCAGCGCCCCTGGCATTCGTGACCTGGTGAAGAATGCCGTTGCGTACCTCTCGCCCCCATGTTTCAAAACAGGTCGATAGACCCGCGAGAATGGTTTCGAAGCCTGCGGGGTTGCCCACGGTCCGGCGAGAATTCTAAAAGACGTTCACAATGACACAGCACGCAAAAGACGCACGAATTCTCATGTACAGCCACGACACGTTCGGGCTCGGCCATTTGCAGCGTTGCCGAACGATCGCTCATTCGCTGGTCGGGGATTTCCGCGGACTTCAGGTGCTAATCATTTCGGGTGCGACCATCGCCGGCGCCTTCGACTACCGCGCCCGCGTCGACTTCGTGAAGATCCCCAGCGTCATCAAGCTACGCAACGGCGAATACACCTCGCTGGAAAAGGACATCGATCTGCATGAGACGCTCAGGATGCGGCAGTCGATTATTCGCCACACAGCCGAGAGCTTCCGGCCGGATATTTTCATCGTTGACAAGGAACCGCTGGGGCTGCGCGGAGAGATCGAGGATACGCTGTCCTACCTCAAGACGCGGGGCACCACGCTCGTGCTTGGCCTGCGCGAGGTGATGGACGCGCCGCATTTGCTCGAAGCGGAGTGGGCACGCAGGGATGTGATGCGCAAGATCGGCCTGTTCTACGACAAGGTCTGGGTCTATGGCCCGCCGGATTTCCACGATCCGTTGACCGGCCTGGACGTGCCGCCGGCGGTCAGGGCAAAGATGAAGTTCGTCGGTTTCCTGCAACGGAGCCTGCAGCAGAACCAGTTGCCCGGCCACCGGCCCGAGGGCGACTATATCCTGGTTACCACCGGTGGCGGTGGTGACGGCGCCGACCTGATCCACAACGTCATCGAGGCCTATCAGCAGGATCCGCGATTGCAGCACAGGGCGCTGATCGTGCTTGGGCCCTACATGCCGGCGCGCAAGCGCAACAAGCTGGTCAGGAAAGGGGCCAAGATCCCCTATGTCAAGATCATCGAATTCGACAACCGCATGGAAGAACTGATTGCCGGCGCCAAGGCGGTGGTGGCGATGGGCGGTTACAACACCTATTGCGAGATATTGTCTTTCGACAAGCCGGCGCTGATCGTGCCGCGCGTCACGCCGCGCGAGGAACAGCTGATCCGGGCACGGCGCGCAGCCGAACTCGGCCTCATCGAGATGCTTTTGCCTGAGGAAGCCGAGGATGCCCAGCGGTTTGCCGATGCGCTGCAGGTTTTGCCGGGCCGGCCCCGCCCATCGCAGAGCAATGCGCATCTGACTCTGGAAGGGCTGCCTCATATTTCCGAAATCGTCGCGGAACTGCTCGACCGGCGGGCCGGCCATCACCTTTCGGTCATTGAAGGCATGAACTGAGTTGCAACACCGCAAGATCGTCGTGGTTCTGAAGGGCTATCCGCGGCTGTCGGAAACCTTCATCGCGCAGGAATTGCTCGGTCTGGAGCGTGCGGGGTTCGACCTGATACTTTTCGCGCTCAGGCGGCCGACCGACGCAAAACGTCATCCCGTGCATGACGAGATCAAGGCCCCCGTCCATTATCTGCCGGAATATCTGCACAGAGAGCCGCTGCGCGTGGTTCGATCGCTGTTTGCCTGCCTGCCGCGGCCTGGCTTTTGGCGCGCGCTCAAATCGCTCGCTGCCGATATCCGCCGCGACTTTACCCGCAATCGCGCGCGGCGCTTCGGGCAAGCGCTGGTGCTGGCGGCCGAATGGCCGCAAGATGCCGGATGGCTGCATGCCCATTTCGCGCACACGCCGGCATCGGTGACGCGCTATGCCAGCCAGCTTCGTGGCTTGCCCTGGAGCTGCTCAGCCCATGCCAAGGACATCTGGACGTCGGCGGACTGGGATCTGGCCGGCAAGCTTTCCTCGGCGCGCTGGACGGTCACGTGCACGAAAACCGGCTTCGACCATCTGAAAAAACTCGCCAACGGCAGTTCGTCCGTGCATCTGAGCTATCATGGGCTCGACCTTGACCGCTTCGGCAGTTTCGGCGAGGCGCGAAAACAGCGTGACGGCTCGGCGCCGGCCGAACCGGTCATGATCTTGAGTGTCGGACGCGCCGTTGAAAAGAAGGGCTATGATACGTTGCTGGAGGCTCTTGCCCTCTTGCCTGGCGATCTGGCGTGGTGTTTCGAGCATATCGGTGGCGGCGAGGAACTGAAACGGCTGAAGGCGCTGGCGCAAAGGCTCGGGCTGGAGGGGCGCGTCTCCTGGAAAGGCGCGCTGGCGCAGGAGGAGGTGCTTGAGCACTACCGCAGCGCCGACATTTTCGCTTTGGCCTGCAGGATCACCGCGGATGGCGACCGGGACGGCCTGCCGAATGTTCTGGTGGAGGCGGCCAGCCAGCGGCTTGCCTGCGTGTCGACCGATATTTCCGGCGTGCCGGAGCTTTTGTCGTCGGATGAAACCGGGCTGCTGATTCCCTCGGAAAACCCGACTGCCCTGGCACAGGCGCTGGAGCGCCTGATCCGCGATCCCGTCCTCCGCGCCCGTCTCGGCGACGCCGCGGAGCGGCGCGTGCGAAGCAATTTCGATCATGTGGCAGGCATTGGACAGCTCAAGGAACTGTTCGAGCGGGAGTGGCGGGCCGCCGAATGAAGCGGCTGCGCGCTTTCTTCTATGTTCAGCACCTGCTCGGCATCGGCCATCTCGCGCGCGCCAGCCGCATTGCGGCGGCTCTGGTCGATGACGGGTTCGACGTCACCGTCGTGACCGGCGGAGCGCCGATCGCGGGATTTCCGGGATCGGGTGTAAAATCCGTGACCCTGCCGCCTGTCACCTCCGGTGACGAAGGATTTTCCGGACTTGTCGACCTGCAGGGCAAAGCCATCGACGATGATTTCAAGACGCGGCGCTCAGAGATGCTGCTGCAGGCTTTCCGGGATTACAGGCCCGACATCGTCATTATCGAGGCGTTTCCCTTTGGACGCCGGCAGATGCGTTTCGAACTCTTGCCACTGATCGAGGCCATCGAAGCGACATCGCCCAGACCGCTGCTGGCGGCGTCCGTCCGCGACATCCTTCAGGAGCGCGTGAAGCCGAGCCGAAACGAAGAAACGGTCGATATCGTCAACAGGCATTTCGATCTTGTCATGGTCCATGGCGATCCGGCTTTCGCAACCATCGACAAGACATTTCCGCTGGCTGGGGCGATCAGGGCCGAGGTCGCCTACACCGGGCTCGTTGCCGCGCCGCCGGCGCAAGCGGCCTCAGAGCGCTTCGACGTTCTGGTGTCGGTTGGCGGCGGGGCGGCCGGAAAGAGCCTTGTCAGATCCACCGTCGCGGCGGCGCGAAGTGCCGATAACGCCTGGACATGGTGTTTGATCACCGGCCCAAACCTGCCGAAGGACGAGTTTGACGCGATTTCACGCGATGCCTCCCCACGCCTGTCCATCTTCCGGTTCCGCGGGGATTTCGCCAGCCTGCTGACCGGCGCCCGCCTGTCGGTCTCGCAGGCGGGTTACAACACGGTCTGCGATGTCATGCGCGCGGGGTGTCGCTCGCTGCTCGTTCCATTTGCAGCCGGCGGGGAAACCGAGCAGACGCGTCGCGCTCTGATGCTCGAAGAGCTCGGTCTTGCAACGGTGCTGACGGAACAGGACCTGACGCCTGAAGGTCTGGCGCATGCGATCGAGCAGGCGCTTGCCGGACCGCCGCCAGCCGCGCATCGTCTCGATCTGGAAGGGGCGCGGCGCTCGGCGCAAATCCTGCGCGAGCGCTTCAAACAGCTCCGATCAGCATGAAGCGTGTATAATTTTTTGTCGGCAATTCGCCGGAGAACCTGATCTGCCGCAGCGCCGCCATGGCTTCGAAGGCCGCAAGTGACGCCACGCAGTTGATGTGCGTCGGCTCGCTGAAATAATCGTTCGACTGCAGCAGCACGTTCGTACCCCGCGGAAGCAGGGCAAGCCAGGCGCTGAGATCGGCTATGTGTTCGCAGCTCGTATTGACCACCAGGTCAGGCCCGCCGGCGGCATAGTCGAGTGTGTACATATCTGCCGTCAGCGCTTGAAACCGCTCGCCGGCTTGCCGGTTGAGTGTCCGGGCGACCGCGCCGACTTCGGGATCGATGTCGATGCTGTCGATCGCCGCGATGTCGAAGCGGGCGTCGTTGAAAAGCATCGCCGGCAATACGCCGTACCATCCACCCAGAACCCATATGCGTTCGAACCGGCCGCCGTCGCTTTCGAACAGCCTGTCGAGCGCCCACATCTTGCAGGCGACCTGCTTGTGGTTGAAGGCATTGGCGATATCGGCCTGCGGATGCTTGGCGATGACGCGCGCCAGCCCGGCCACGAGAGGGTGGTCGACATAGGCGGCAATTCCCCGCGTGAGGTCCAGGGCTTGCTCATGCCCACCCATGCCGGCATTGCGTGGTTGCGTGACATCCATCATATTCGTCTTCTATGTTGGGATTTCCGGCGACACAACGCAATCTTGCCTCTTGCCTGTTCGACTTGCGGACGCGACTGTGCCGCAAGCCGTTTCGCCATTGCCCGGAGGAGGCCGATTGAATTTGTCCGGACCATCGGCGCCCATCCGCCTGGCGCGCAGCTGCCGCTTTGAGCTCGTCGTTGGCGGCGAAGACATGGCCGATACACCATTTGCCAGCAGGTGCCTTTACATTCCGCATCCTTCAAACTGACAATCGCATATGGAAACCAGCCTAGCCCGCTATATCTGGACGCACACCAGGAAGCAGCAGCTCTGGATATTGATGATCGTCGTGCTTTCGATGGTCCCGTATTTCATGTCGTTCGACCTGCCGAAGCTGATCGTCAACGGCCCGATCCAGGGCAAGGGGTTCGAGCAACCGGGCGCGACCCTGCCATTCATGCGGTTGCACTATAACCTGCCGTTCATCGGCGAGGTCCAGTTCTTCTCCGGTTTTCAACTGGACCGCACCTCGACCCTGCTTGCGCTCAGCCTTGTGTTCCTCTTGCTGGTCGTCATCAACGGCTTGTTCAAGCTCTACATCAACACTTACAAGGGCCGGCTCGGCGAACGCATGCTGCGGCGTATTCGTTTCGATCTGGTCGATCGTGTGCTGCGGTTTCCGCCGATTTACTTCAAGCGGGTGAAATCCGCCGAAGTGGCGACCATGGTGAAGGACGAGGTGGAGCCGCTGGGCGGCTTCATTGGCGATGCCTTCCTGCAGCCGGTGCTGCTCGGCGGCCAGGCGCTGACGGCCATGCTGTTCATCATGGTCCAGAACGTCTGGCTCGGAATGATAGCGGTCGTGATCGTGGCGATCCAGATCGTGCTTATCCCGCGAATGCGGCGGCGGCTGCTCGTGCTCGGGCGCCAGCGGCAGTTGACGGCGCGCGCGCTTTCAGGCCGGGTTGGCGAAATCGTCGACGGCATCGGCGCGGTTCACGTCCACGATACGTCGAACTACGAGCGCGCCGACATAGCAGCCCGGCTCGGGCTCATCTTCAAAATCCGCTTCGATCTTTACCAATGGAAATTCATGGTAAAGTTCCTCAACAATTTTCTCGCGCAGCTCACGCCCTTTCTGTTTTACATGATCGGTGGCTATCTGGTCATCCAGGGGCGGTTGGATGTCGGCCAGCTCGTGGCCGTGATCGGCGCTTACAAGGACTTGCCCGGACCGATGAAGGAACTGATCGACTGGGATCAGGACCGGCAGGATGTCCAGGTCAAATATCAGCAGGTCGTCGAACAGTTCACCGTCGAGAATATCATCGCGCCGGAAATCGGAGCACTGACGGTCGACGATCCCGATCCGATGACCAAGCCGCTGTCGGCGGTCAGCCTGTCGATAGCAGACGATGGCGGCGCAATGCTCCTCAATCGCATCTCGCTCGAGGTCAAGCCGGGTGAGACGGTGGCGCTGGTCAGCACCGCAACAGGGGGAGCGGAGGCGCTTGCGGAAGCCTTTGCGCGGCTGACCTGGCCGGACAGCGGAAGGATCGTTTCGGGCTCCGATGACTTGCTCGATCTCCCCGAAGCCGTGACCGGCCGGCGCATGTCCTACGCTTCGTCGGATGTTTTCCTGTTCCAGGCAAGCCTGCGCGACAATTTGCTCTACGGGTTGAAGCATGCGCCGCTGACATCGGTGACATATGACGGCGCCGCGGCGGACCAGCACCGTTGGAATATCGACGAGGCGCGCCGGTCGGGCAATCCGGATCTCGATATCCGCAGCGATTGGATCAACTATGCCTCCGCCGGCGCCACCGGCCCGCACGACCTCTTCGAAGCCGTGCGCCGGGTGCTCGACGCGGTTCTTCTGTCGCGCGACATTCTGGATCTAGGCTTGCGCTCTTCGGCCGACCTCAAGCGCCACACGAAGCTTGCCGGGCGGATCGTCGAATTGCGTGCGGCGCTGCGAACCCGGTTGGAGGAAGAAGGCCTGAGCGCGCTGGTGGTTCCTTTTGAACCGGGCGCCTACAACAAGGAAGCGACGATCGGCCAGAACCTGCTCTTCGGCGCTGCGGCCGGCCCCGAACTGGCTCACAAGGCACTGGCGTCCAATCCCTATTTTGCTTCCGTGCTGAAGCAAGCCGGCCTCGACCGCACGCTCTACGAAATGGGCATGGAGATCGCCGAACAGGCGATCGAGCTGTTTGCCGACCTGCCGCCCGAACACCAGTTCTTCCAGCAGCTCGCCTTCATGAGCGCCGAGGAGATACCCGCCTACGAAACCTTGCTGCAACGGCTCAAGAATCGCCCCTACGATGCGGTTTCGGAGAACGACCGCGCCATGATGGTCACGTTGAGCTTTGCCTATATCGAGCCCCGGCATCGCTTCGGCCTCTTGACCGACGAGCTGATGAGCAAGATCATCGCTGCACGCAACCAGTTCTATGAAAACCTGCCGGCCGAGCTGGAGAAAGCTGTCGAACGGTTTGACCCTGCCAAATACATCGCCGCGGCCACCGTCATGGACAACGTCCTGTTCGGGCGTGTCGGCAACAACCATCCCGACGCGCCGGACCGCATTCGCTCCATCGTCTATGATATTCTTGACGAACTGGGGCTTTATGCCGAGCTTCTGGATGTCGGCCTGGACTTCAACGTCGGCGCCGCCGGCAGGCGGCTGACCGGCGGACAGCGACAGAAGCTCGATGTTGCCCGCGCCTTGCTCAAGCGTCCCGATTTCCTCATTCTCAATCGGCCGCTGTCGGCGCTCGACCAGCGCGTGCAGGACAAGGTGCTGCGGAATGTGCTCGACGAAGCCAGACGCGACGGCCATTCGCCGGCAATTGTGTGGGTGGTGACGAATCCGGCAATGGCGACGATGTTCGACCGGGTTGTGGTCTTTGACTCAGGCCAATTGGTGGAAGACGGAACACACGAGACACTCTTGGCGGGAAACGGTATCTTCAAGGAACTTGTGTCATAGTCTGGCAAACGCGAATTCAGGAAGGTTTGCGACAATGCTGCTCAAGGATGAAGTTGGAATGCTGCAACGCGTTCCCTTGTTCTCTGGCATCGAGCCGACAAAACTCAAGCTGCTCGCGTTCACGTCCGATCGCGTGAACTACAGTGCCGGCCAGATTCTTTTCCGGCAGGGCGACGAGGCAGACGCCGCCTATGTCATCCTTTCTGGCAGCGCGGATATTCTGGTCGATTCCGACAATGGGCCGATCAAAGTTGCCGAATTGCTGCCAAATTCGATCGTTGGCGAGATTGCCATATTGTGCAACAGCTCCCGTACTGCCACCGTCAAAGCGGCAAGTGAGCTGGAGGCCTTGAGAATCCGCAAGGACCATTTCCTGAGGCTTATGAAGGAGTTTCCCGAAATGACCATCGAGATATTGCGGGTTCTTGCCGATAGGCTAAGCAGTACGACCGCGGACCTGATCGACGCACGAACGGCCGAGAGCGATTCACAGTTGCACTGAAGCGGCGAGCCGCTCTGTTTCTTTGTTTGGATGCAGTTTCCGGAACCGTGTCACACCTTTCCTGGAACGACTCTGGCAGCAGTTGGTTGGCTACGATGGGCGAAAGGGTGCATGGACGACGATTTCTTCCTTGTCAGGTTTTGGGGCGTGCGCGGCAGCATTGCGGTGTCGGGGCCAGAATTTGCTCGCTATGGCGGCAACACGATCTGCATCGAGATGCAATGCGGCAATCATACGCTTCTGTTCGACGCGGGCTCCGGCCTGCGGCCTGCCGGCAGGACGCTTCGAGCGTCGGGCGTCACCGATTTCGACCTGTTTTTTACCCATTGCCATTACGATCACATCATCGGGCTGCCGGCTTTCAAGCCTATTTATGAACGAGGCATCAAAGTTACGCTTTGGTCCGGGCATCTCGCTGGACGCATGACGACGCGGCAGATGGTCGATGAATTCATTCGGCCGCCATGGTTTCCGGTGACACTCGGTGTCTGCAAGGCGAGCCTCGACTGCCGCGATTTCGCATCCGGAGACCTGCTTCGGCCACGCGAAGGAGTTGTTGTACGAACCGGTAGTCTTACCCATCCGGGCGGCTGCATCGGCTACCGGGTCGAATGGGGGGGCCGCGTCGTGGCGGTCATCACAGACACCGAGCACGAGCCGGGCAAACTCGACCAGGCGGTGCTCGGCCTGATCAGAGATGCCGACCTCGTCATTTACGACTGCACCTACACCGAGGAGGAAATGGAGCGCTACCGCGGCAACGGGCACTCGACATGGCAACAGGGCGTCAAGCTCTGCGAGGCGGCCGGCGCGCGCGGGCTTGCGCTGTTTCACCACGATCCGGCACGCACCGATGATGAGCTGGACGAGATGGAGAAACTGGCCAAGGACAGGTTTGCCGGCGCTTTTGCGGCGCGGGATGGCCAGACGCTCACATTTCCAGTCTTGCACAAAAAGCGCTGAGCTATTTTCCGGCGCTGCGTTCGGTCAATGTGCTGATCGGAAGCCATGCGCAGGCTTCGGTCCGCGCGGTGATCGTGAACAGCCGTTCGAGGAAAAGCCATGCCGATTCATCATGGACGAGATGGTGGGTGAGCAGGCCGACCGGTTCGCCGCCGTCGAATGCACGCTGCAATTGCGCGACGATGGCCTGAACCAACAGACCATGATCGCGGCAGCCGCGCGTGCCATGCCAATCCATGATGTCGACATTGCTGTTGATGACCGCCAAGGAAGCCGGCCTTGGCGGCCCGAACACCGACAATGCCGCAAATCCTATCGATCCGAGGTCGGGTACCAGGCCGGCGTCGATCCGGTTCCAGGGCGGCACCAGCATCGGAACCGCACGTGCGCCGTGCAGGCCGGTTACACGCGACAGCCCGCCGGCCAGCTCATCCAGCACCACCTCGCGTGGCCGATGCGCGCCGAGCTCCTGCTTTTTTTGACCCTCGGGCGCATGATTTCGGTGCGCCCAGCCATGAATGGCGACCGTGGCATGCGGCGCGGCCTCAAGCCGGACGACAAGCTTCCCGTCGGTCTGGGCCGGAATGACGGCCAGAGTGACCGGAACCGCGAAGTCACCGGTGAGGTCGAGCAACCGATCGAGCGCCGGCGTAGGATCCACGGCGTCATCGTCGCGCAGCCAGAACTCTGCCTTGCGGCCCCACCGTTGCCGATGCGCCAGCTCGTCCACCAGAGGCTGCCAAATCGGGTCGGACGTCATGACAACGGGATCATCTTGAGAAGTTCCGCCAGACGGGCCTTTGCAGCACCGAGAGAGCGTTCTTCGAGAACGAAACGTCTGGCCTCTGCAGCCATGATGGTTCTTTCGTCATTATTGGCCAGAAGCCTTGCGATGGCCGAAGCGAACGCCCCCACATCGCCCGGCGGGGTGAGAAACCCGGTCTGGCCATGCCGCACGACCTCCGGCACGCCGGCAATGTCCTGAGCCACCACCGGAAGGCCGGCGGCCTGTGCTTCAAGATAGGCAATGCCATAGGCCTCGCCGTAACCCGGCCAGACGTAGATTCCCCCGCGATAAAGGACATCCGGCACGGCGGCAGGCTCGATGGCGCCAAGCCATTCGATACGGTCGGCGGGCAAGCCGGCGAATTGCGCCTTTACCTCGTCACGGGCAGGTCCGTCCCCGACGACCGATAGCGTCCAGGGGAGATGGCCGATCAACCCGAGCGCCTGCGCCAGCATGCGATAGCTCAAGACCTTGTCGCCCGGGCGCATCATGGCGACGGTCACGAGGCGCGTCGGATAATCCAGTACCGGCATTTCGTGGAATGCCGATGTGTCGATGAAGGGTGAAAGCATACCGAGAGCGGCGTGGGGGACAGCATCCGCCAGCCCCTGGCGATCCCTTTGCGTGAAGCAGATGTTCAGCGCCGCCTGTTCGATGGCTCGCGCGACCAATGCTTGGCTATCGGCCCACGAACCGGCGTTGCGCCGTTCGGAATAGGAGGCTTCGGCCGTCACATAGGGGACGGCAAAGGCCAACGCCAGCTCGGGCCCGATCAGGTCGGGCGCCTTGTAGTAGGGATGATAGGAGAACCAGAGATCGGGCTTGCCGTCACGGTCCCAAAGCCTTGTCAGTCGCGCGGCTTCGTCCCGGGCCTCGATCATGAGCGCATCGAAACTTTTCGGTTCCGGCTGGCGTAGATAGAAGCGCAACTCCGATGCCAGTTCGACGCTATGCCCGCCATGCTGCAGCGCCTGGACCAGCATCCGTGCCATCTGGCGGTCGCCGGAGACAACGGGATGATTGGGCGACTTCAGCGGGGCGTAGAAGGCAATTCGCATCGCGCGATCCTATCATCGCAAAGCCTGCCCAAGTCAATTTCGAGGCATGATCGACTTCACCTTCAAGCGCTGGAATGTGCTATCTGATGCTTATGGAAACAGCTGTCGCGTCCGACCCGTTCGTCGCTTCTTTGCCGGTCTTCGCAAAGTTCGAAAGCGTTGCCGATATCGACAACTATCGGCCTCTCCCCGATGGCTGGGCGCTGGCCACCGCCGACATCGTCGGCTCGACCAAGGCGATCGAAGCCGGGCGCTACAAAACCGTCAATATGGCCGGCGCCAGCGTCATTTCGGCGCTGCTCAATGCACTGGGCCGGCAAGATCTTCCCTTCGTCTTCGGCGGCGACGGCGCGCTCGTGGCGTTTCCCGGCTCGGCGCTGGAGATCGCCCGTAACGCGCTGGCTTCTGTCCAGAGATGGGTGGCGGACGAACTGGACCTGACCTTGCGTGCCGCAATCGTGCCGATAAAGGACATAAGAGCGCAAGGCCTCGACGTTCGCGTGGCGAGGTTCCAGGCCTCCGAAGCAGCCTTCTATGCCATGTTCGCCGGCGGCGGCGGCAGTTGGGCGGAAGCCGAAATGAAAGCCGGGCGCTACCGCGTCGACCCCGCCCCGGCCGGCGCGCGGCCGGATCTGACCGGCCTCTCCTGCCGCTGGAACCCGATCGAAGCCCGGCATGGCGAAATTGTCTCGATCATAGCCGTGCCCGGGGCATCGCGCGACTTGCGTGGTTTCCAGTTTCTGGCTTCCGACATCATCGCCCTTGCCGGCAGGCAGGAGCGCGATGGCCACCCGGTGCCGGTGGACGGTCCGGCCTATAGTCTCTTGCCCGCCGGTCTCGATGTCGAGGCACGGGCCACGGCGCCGCCGGGGCGGCGGTGGCTGGCCAAGCTGTGGGTGATCTTCCTGATGACGCTTACGGCCGTCACCGACAAATTGGGCTGGACGATCGGCGGTTTCGACCCGAAGGTCTACAAGCGCGAGGTGGCCAGCAATTCGGATTTCCGCAAGTTCGACGACGGCTTGAAGATGACCATCGACGTCGACGCGGATGTGTTGCAGCGGATCGAGAACCGGCTGAAACAAGCGGAAGAGGCCGGCATCTGCAACTATGGCCTGCACCGCCAGAAGTCGGCCTTGATGACATGCCTCGTCATCTCGCCGCTGCAGCGCGATCATGTTCACTTCATCGATGGCGCCGCCGGCGGCTATGCAATGGCTGCCGCAAGCCTGAAGGCGAAGGCGCCGGTCTGATGACGGCTTGGGGAATCGATTTTCCGCAATGCGCCGCGGCCATGGTTCTTGGGACCCGGCGAGCCCGACGGTGCCTGAGCCGACCAATTATTTGCGCGATGTCAGGATCGGGATTGCACTTCGCCGGCAGCCTCGCCACATAGTGTTGCAGGTGATTTGTGCGGTCGACGTCTGCTTGCTTCCTGCAAGGACAGTCATTCGGGATATTCTTCGCCGGCTTCTGCCCCCGAAGCCGGCTTCATTGACTTCGAGAATTTTGCGGATCAAAGGAGATGGCTCGTCTTCGACGGGTTTCGAGATAGCATGAGCACAGCGCAAACAGAAATTTCCAACATTCTCATGGATAAGGTTGCCGATTGGCTGACCCAATCGGCGCTGGCGGGCGACGACCTGGAAACATTGGTCAAGGGTTTTTGTGAACGGCTGGCTGCTGCCGGCCTGCCGCTGAAGCGGGTGCATTTGAGCTTTTCGATGCTGCATCCGCTTTATGACGCGCTCGGTTTCACCTGGATTCGCGGCCAAGGCCTGGAAGTGGAAGGCTTCCGGAGTGAGAACGGCGTCCATTCCGACAGATTCCTGACCAGCCCATACTACCATCTGCTCAGCAACAAGCTCGACCATCTGCGGCGCCGGCTCGACCCGTCGGTGCGGTCGGAGTTTCCTGTTTTCGATGAGCTCAGGCTTATGGGCGTCACCGATTACATGGCTTTCGTCCATCCCTTCAACGGCGATACAAGTCAGGGCATGTTGGGGTCCTGGTCCACCGACAGTGCTTCAGGCTTCAGCGACAGCATGATTTCGGCGCTGCTGCGGATCCAGAACCATCTCGCTATAGCAAGCAAGATGGCGGTGCTCACCAAGCTCGCCGACAACATGATGACCACGTATCTCGGCGGTGACGCCGGCAGGCGCGTGCTGGACGGCCAGATCAAGCGCGGCGAGGGCGACACAATCCGGGCCGCGCTGGTGATGGGCGATATGCGCGGGTCGACAAGGCTCGCCGAAACCTCCGGCCGCGAAGTCTATATCGATACGCTGAACCAGTTTTTCGATGCCATCGCAGCACCTTTCAATCGCAAAGGCGGGCAGATCATGAGTTTCCTGGGGGATGGATTCATTGCCGTCTACCCCTGCGAAAGGCACCGGGCGCAGTCAGAGATCGCCTGCCAGGCTGCTCTTGCGGCTGCGCACAAGGCCAGCATGCGCATGATGGAGCTCAATCTGCGCAGAAAAGAGCAAGGACTGGGCGACATAAAATTTGGTATCGGCCTTCATGTCGGCAATGTGATGTTCGGCAATGTCGGGCTTACCGACCGACTCACATTCTCCGTCTTCGGCTCGGCTGTAAACGAGGTCCAGCGTCTCCAGACCCTGACTAAGAAATATCCGCACAGCGTTCTCGCCAGCAAGGACTTCGCCGGCTATTGCGGGGCCAACAGCTGGCTGACGCTCGGCGAGGAGGAACTGGCGGGCAGCAAGCAGAAGCTGACGGTGCTTTCACCCGATCTGTCGGGTGCTCTCGCACTCGATGAAGACGCTGCGCTGCAGCCGTTTCACGATCGGATATCGGACGCCGAGCAGGTCATGCTGCTTCATCGCGATGCCGCGCGGCTGTCGGCGGGCGACCGGAGGAAGCTCCAGTAGTCACCACCATCCGATCTGGACGCCCTGGTATGCTGTCCGGCCGCCGGTCGCCGGGGAATTCGTTTCGAATCCAAGTTGCTCTGCGCTGACAATGCGCTAGTCTTGCTTTTTGGGGCCGGTCGGGAGGCGCCAGATTGGGGCTGGTGTGGGAATGGATGCAGGCGTTGATCTGCTGCGGATCGAGGATGTTGGCATCTCTTTTGCCATTGTCGGGGGACCGTTGCATGCCGTCAGGCGGGCAAATCTTCGCGTCCTGCCCGGCAAGGTCACCGCACTTGTCGGTGAGTCCGGTTCCGGAAAATCGGTTCTCAGCCAGGCCGTGATGGGCATCTTGCCGAACACGGCCCATGTTCGCGGCCGTATCCTGTTTTCCGATCCCAAAAAGCCCGGCACGACGCAGGATATCCTGCAGATGCCGCGAGACGGACCCGAAATCCGGGCGTTGAGAGGCAGCCGCATCGGCAAGATCTTTCAGGAGCCGATGACATCGCTGTCGCCGCTGCACACGATCGGCAACCAGGTCAGCGAATCCCTGCAGATTCATACGTGCATGGATCGGACGGAGCGCAAGGCACGGACCGAGGAAATGCTCGGGCTCGTCGGGTTTCCCAATCCCAAGCGCGCCTACGACATGTATCCGTTCGAACTTTCGGGAGGATTGCGGCAACGCGCCATGATCGCCATGGCGCTTATCTGCCGGCCCGCTCTGTTGATCGCCGATGAGCCGACGACGGCGTTGGACGTCACCATCCAGGCGCAAATCCTGCAATTGCTTCGTGGGCTCCAGACCAAGCTCAACATGGCAATGCTGCTGATCACGCACGACCTCGGCGTGGTCGCCAATGTCGCCGACGAGGTGGTCGTCATGTACCATGGCGAGATCATGGAAGCGGGCCCTGTGGAGGCAATATTCCGCCGGCCAGGCCACCCTTACCTGAAGGGCCTGATGGCAGCCGTTCCGCATTTCGACCTGAAGCCTGGCGAAAGACTGAAGGCGCTCCGCGAGGTGCCGGTGAATGTCGGGACCCTGCTGGGCAAGCAGACGGCGCCGGAAGCGAAAGGGCCGGACGACATTCTGCTGTCGGTCAGGGATCTGAAAAAGGTCTACACCATCCGCAACTCCGGATGGTTCAGCGGGAGCCATCAGACCTCTGTTCGCGCCGTGGACGGCGTCAGCTTCGACATCAGGCGAGGTGAGTGCCTGGGCCTGGTTGGCGAAAGCGGTTGCGGCAAAACCACCGTCAGCAAGATCCTGATGCGGGCCGTCACCCCTACCGGTGGCTCCGTGATCTTCAACGGCCGCGACGGACCGATCGACGTCCTGGAAGCCGAGGGAGACGCCCTGCGCTTGCTGCGGGCGAAACTCCAGATGGTTTTCCAGGATCCGGTCTCGTCGCTTTCGCCTCGCATGACCGTGGAAAACATCTTGAGCGAGCCGCTGGAAATCCATCAACGTGGCAATGCCGCGTCCCGGCTAGCCACAGTCAAGAGCCTGATGCAGGCAATCGGGCTCGATCCGCGCTTCATCCAGCGTTATCCCCACAGCTTCTCCGGCGGGCAGCGTCAGCGTATCGGCATTGCGCGCGCCTTGGCGCTGGGGCCTGAACTGCTGATCTGCGACGAGCCGGTTTCGGCGCTCGATGTCTCCGTGCAGGCGCAGATCCTGAACCTTCTGAAGGACCTGCAGAAGGAACTGGGCCTGACCTACCTGTTCATATCCCACAATCTGGCGGTGGTGGACTACATGGCGGACCGCATCGCGGTGATGTGCGGCGGGCGTATCGTCGAGCTTGCGCCGCGCGAAATTCTGCTCAGGAAACCGATCCACCCCTACACGCGCTCACTGCTCGCCGCAGTCCCCTTCCCCGATCTCGACCGGCCGATGGATTTCAAGACGCTGAAGCTCGGCGGCGCTTCCGACACCAGCGCATGGGGCCCGCAATTCCGCGACGAGGGCGAAGAGGATATGCTGTCGCCGCTCGATCTCGGCGGCGGCCATCTCGTGCTGGCCCGACGTTCGGCCGATGTCAGCGAGTTACGCCATTGATCAGCCGCCGCACTGTCCTTGGTCTCATGGCTTCGGCATTTCTGCCGGGCACGGCGCGCGCCGGCGATCTGGAGCCGGATTTTCTTCAGCCGCAGCTGAAAGCCAGGGCTCTGCCGCCACTCGCGGAGCGCCTGCCCAAAAGCCCGCGCGCGTTGAACCTCGCGGCGATGGGCCGGCAGCCCGGCCAGTATGGCGGCACGCTGCGTACGATCATCGGCAGCCAGAAAGATATCCGGATGATGACGATCTACGGGTATTCCCGGCTGGTCGGCTATGACGAAAAGCTTAACTTTCAGGCCGACATTCTCGAAAGTTTCGACGTAAAGGATGATCGCGTCTTCACGTTCAAGATTCGTGAAGGCCATAAATGGTCAGACGGCAGTCTGCTGACGCCGGAGGATTTTCGTTATTGCTGGGAAGATGTCTGGCTGAACGATGAGCTTTCGCAAGGGGGGCTCGCCCCTGCCCTGCTGGCGGACGGCAAGCCGCCACGTTTCGAGATCGTCGATCCGTTGACGGTGCGCTACAGTTGGGACGCGCCCAATCCCGACTTCCTGCCCAAACTTGCCGCTGCTTCGCCGACACCGCTTGTTTTGCCAGCCGCCTATCTCAAGCAGTTCCACAAGAAATATCAGGATCCATTCCGGCTCGCCGGCCTGATGAAGGAGAACCGGACCGCAAAATGGACGCTGCTGCACATCCGCATGTCGCGGCAGTATCGCCCGGAGAACCCGGATCTGCCGACACTCGACCCCTGGCAGAACCGGACCAAGCCGCCGGCCGAGCAGTTCATCTTCGAGCGCAACCCGTTCTTTCATCGAACAGACGAGAACGGCCGGCAACTGCCCTATGTCGACCGGATCATCATGAATGTCAGCTCGTCGGCGATCATCTCCGCCAAGACCGGTGCGGGCGAGAGCGACCTGCAATGCATGGGAATCGACTTCAGCGATTACTCCTTCCTGAAGGACGCGGAGAAGCGCTACCCGGTGAAGATGCATCTGTGGAAACGCACACAGGGTTCGCGGCTGGCGCTCATGCCCAATCTGAATTGTGCCGACCCGGTGTGGCGCGGCCTTTTGCGTGACGTGCGCGTGCGCCGCGCCCTTTCGCTCGCTGTGGACCGGCGCGAGATCAACATGGCCGTCTTCTACGGATTGGCGCAGGAAAGCGCCGATACGGTCTTGCCGGAGAGCCCGCTCTACCGGCCGGAATTCGCGAAAGCCTGGGTCGCCCACGATCCCGACCAGGCCAATGCACTGCTTGACGAGGTCGGGCTTCAGGCCCGTGACGATGACGGCCTGCGGCTACTTCCCGATGGACGCCCGGCGCAGATCATCGTGGAAACGGCCGGCGAAAGCACGCTGGAAACCGATGCGCTCGAACTCATCACCGATCACTGGCGCAAGATCGGCATCGCTTTGTTCATCCGTACTTCGCAGCGCGACATCTTCCGCAGCCGTGCGCTTGGCGGCCAGATCCTGATGTCGATGTCGTCGGGCATCGACAATGGCGTGCCGACCGCCGACATGAATCCATACCAGCTGGCCCCCACCATCGACGACCAGCTGCAATGGCCGCTCTGGGGCGCTTACTATCTGTCGCATGGC
The DNA here is from genome assembly GCF_040321145.1 of Mesorhizobium sp. M0514. Lineage (NCBI taxonomy): Bacteria > Pseudomonadati > Pseudomonadota > Alphaproteobacteria > Hyphomicrobiales > Phyllobacteriaceae > Mesorhizobium > Mesorhizobium sp. M0514. Next base: position 65,527 of record NZ_JAMYQZ010000010.1, on the reverse strand, counting down.
AAGATGGGTGAGGCGCCCGATGTTCCTGAAGTGGTCGAGTTGATGGCTTTGCTCAAGCGCTGGAACGGATCGACCGAATCCAGCGAGCGCGCCGAAATCTGGAACTCGATGCTGTCGATCTACACCGATCAGGTGTTCTCCATCGGTACGGTGAACGAAACACTTCAGCCGATTCTGGTATCCTCGCGGCTGCGCAACCTGCCTGACAAAGCACTCTACGGCTACGACCCGACCTCCTATTTCGGTGTCTATTTGCTGGACACATTCTGGCTTGGAGGCTCCTGAGCGTGCTTCGATATCTTGTCTGGCGCATCGCCGTGATGGTTCCAACGCTGCTGGTCATATCGGCGCTGGTGTTCACCATCATCGAACTTCCACCGGGCGATTATTTCGACAGCTATGTCGCTGAGCTTCGGGCCCAGGGCGAAGCGGTGGATTCCGACCGCATCCAGATGATGCGCAAGGAATATGGTTTCGACCAGCCGCCGGTCATTCGCTACTTCTACTGGGTGGGCGGGATGCTGCACGGCGATTTCGGCTATTCCTTCGAATATGAGCTGCCGGTTCGCGACGTCGTCGGCGACCGAATGTGGCTGACCGTGCTGGTTTCCTTCGTCACGATCATCTTCACCTGGCTCATCGCCTTTCCGATCGGCATGTACTCCGCCACGCATCAATACAGCTGGGGCGACTACGGCCTGACTTTCTTCGGCCTTCTCGGCCTTGCCATTCCGAATTTCATGCTGGCGCTGATCCTGATGTATTTCGCCAACATCTGGTTCGGCACGTCCATCGGCCACCTCATGGACCAGCAATATCTCGGCGAGCCGATGGGCTGGGCCAAGGCGAAGTCGATCCTCGCTCATCTCTGGATCCCGGTCCTGATCATCGGCACCGGCGGCACGGCGAGCATGATCCGGCGGCTGCGCGCCAATCTGCTCGACGAACTGCACAAGCAATATGTCGTTACGGCGCGCGCCAAGGGCCTGCATCCGTTCAACGCGCTGGTCAAATATCCGCTGCGCATGGCGCTCAATTTCTTCATTTCCGACATCGGCTCGATCCTGCCGGCCATCATCTCCGGCGCTGAGATCACGGCTATCGTTTTGTCTTTGGAAACGACCGGGCCGATGCTGATCAAGGCGCTGCAAAGCCAGGATATGTATCTGGCAGGGTCATTCCTGATGTTCCTTGCCTTCCTGACGGTTATCGGCGTGCTGATTTCCGACCTGGCGCTGGCGCTGCTTGATCCACGAATTCGTTTGCAGGGTGGCAGCACCAAATGAAGCAGGACTCGCCGCTGCCCGCTCCGGGTGCTCCACTGCAACACTACATTTCCGGCGCGCCCTTCGACCTGCAGTCGGTCGAGGCGATGACGCCGGAGCAATCGAAGGTCTTTCAGGCATCGCAGTTGCGGCTGATGTGGTGGAAATTCCGCAAACACCGGCTTGCGCTTATATCCGGCATATTCCTGGCAGTGCTGTATTCCGGGATACTGATCTGCGAGTTCCTGGCGCCCTACAATCTGCACTCGCGCAACATGGACTACATCTATGCGCCGCCGCAGCACGTGCACCTGTTCCACAATGGCGAGTTCGTCGGGCCGTTCGTCTATGGCCGCCAGATGACGCTGGATATGGACACGCTCAAGCGGAACTACATCGAGAACCACGACGATGTTCAGCGGCTCCGTTTCTTCTGCAAGGGCGACACTTATCGGTTCTGGGGCCTGATCGAAGGTGACAGGCATTTTGTCTGTCCTGCCGAAAACGGGCAGCTGTTTCTGGCCGGCACCGACAGGCTGGGGCGCGACGTGCTCTCGCGCATGATCTATGGCGCACGCATTTCACTGACTATCGGCCTCGTCGGCATCAGTTTCAGCTTCCTGCTCGGCATCGTCATCGGCGGACTGGCCGGCTATCACGGCGGTATCTTCGACCTGATCGTCCAACGGATAATCGAAGTCCTGCAATCGATTCCCAGCATTCCGCTATGGCTGGCCCTGGCGGCGATCATGCCGATAACCTGGAGTCCGATCCTGATCTATTTCGGCATCACCGTCATCCTCGGGCTGCTCGACTGGACCGGACTGGCGCGCGCCGTGCGTTCAAAGCTTCTGGCCTTGCGCGAGGAGGATTACGTTCTGGCGGCGCAGTTGATGGGCGCCGGAAGCAGCCGCATCATCAGGCGGCATCTCATTCCCGGCTTCATGTCGCATCTGATCGCGACGGCGACGCTCTCCATCCCTGGCATGATCCTGGGCGAAACGGCGCTGAGCTTCCTCGGGCTCGGCCTGAGGGCGCCGATAACCAGCTGGGGCATCCTGCTCACCGAGGCGCGCAGCGTCAGCGTGATCGCGTTCTATCCATGGCTGCTTTTGCCGATGCTGCCGGTCATCCTCGTTATCATGGCGTTCAACTTCCTCGGCGACGGCTTGCGGGACGCCGCAGACCCCTACAAGTGATATCGCTGTTCCACCGCGCGGCCTGCCGAACACTCCACCCGGTATGACGCTTGTCGGCGGCCGGTTGCGTTATTGCAGGGTTCGTCGTTCGCCTTTATATGCAGCAAGCCTCGATCGGGGCTGCTGGTTCAGGACACACAATCGCATATGAGTCGCCTCGATAATTTCATCAGCAGGATGACCGCGCAGCGCGACATTCTCAATCGAATCTGCCCCGAGGTGGCGAAGATGGAGGGGCTTGTGCTTGAGCTCGGCCTCGGCAATGGCCGGACATTCCACCATCTGCGCGAGCTTCTGCCCGGGCGCCGGATCGTGGTGTTCGACCGCGAAGTTGGCGCGCACACTAGCTCAATTCCCGAAGCTGAAAACCTCGTGCTCGGCGAAATACGCGAGACGGGCCGCAAGTTCATTGGCATCGAAGCCGCCCTTGTTCATGCCGACATCGGCACCGGCTATGACGATCGCGATGCAGTGACCGCTACCTGGCTTCCCGATCTGATTGCGAGCCTGCTTCGCGTCGGCGGCTTCGCGGTCAGTGGCACGCCGCTCGATCACCCGCTGCTGCAACACCTCCCGGCGCCCACTTCGGAGCCCGCCGACCGTTATTTCCTCTGCAAGCGCGTGTAAGCGGCAGAGAACTCTTCAGGGGATCGTATAAACCGCAATCTCCCGCTCGATGCCGCGCAGCGAGACCTCGTGCGGCACGGGCGTCAGCGCGTTCCTGTGCAACAGATCGGCGGTGAGATTATCGTCGACCACCGCACGCGTGGCGAAGATCGCCTGTGCGTTGGCGAGGTTCTGGACCCGCGAAGCAATGTTGACCGTCTGGCCGAAATAATCCTGCCGCTCGTTCATGGACACGGCTATGCAGGGGCCGGCATGAACACCGATCTTGAGCAGAAGGTCCTCGCGCCCGCTTTTGTCATTGAGCGCCCGCATGGCGTCGCGCATCCGCAGCGCCGCGGCAATCGCACGGTCAGGCGTCGCGAAGGTCGCCATCACCGCATCGCCGATCGTCTTCACAACCGCGCCTGCCTCCGCCGCGACGATCTCGTGCAGAACCTGGAAATGCTCGCGCACGAGATCGAAGGCTGAAAGATCGCCCACCCGCTCGTAAAGCTCGGTCGATCCGCGCAGATCGGTGAACAGGAAGGTCAGGCTGGTGATCTTCAGGCGCTGGTTGATGTCGAGCGTATCCGTGCGATAGAGATCCCGGAACGTCTGGTTGGTGAGCAGGCGCTTGGCGGTCACGAAGGGCCGGCGCTTGCCCAGGAAATCATGCAATACCGGGCAGGCGATGAAGACCGTCGGCAGCACGCGCGTGTCGGTCCTGTTTTCCAGCGAAATGCGCAATGGGCCGGGCTGCATCTCCAGCGTCTGGCTCTGGACATGGTCGCGGTCGAAGGCCAGAGAGAGGTTTCGCCGCTCTTTTGCCGGTTCGCCCTTCGCGTCGATGAACTGGGCCGAATGTGTGACCGGCTCGAAGACGATGATAAATTGGGGCGGAAGCTGGATGTGCAGAACCGCCTTTTCACCGGGCGCAAGCTCGATATCTTCCAGCGAGAACGCTTCCATCTTTTCCGCCAGATCCTCGTCCGGCAGATCGGCCCCGGACGCCCAGTAGATCTGGCGGTAATATTCCACCAACGGCAGTTCGTGTGGATTGTGGGCGGCAATCCTGCGCACACGGGGACTGACGGTGAATGTCACCTCGACCATCTCGTCGAGTGTCGGCGAATAGCCCTGGGAGCACAGCGCGCAGGTGTATTCGTCCTTCTGCATGGTTTTCAGCGTGGCGTTGGTGTCGAGCACGCCGCCACAGCCGGGGCACAGAACATTCCAGGAAATGTCGAAGATGCCCACCCGCGCCGCATGGAGAAAGGCGCTTATGGTGCGTTCCTCGTCGAGGCCATGCTTGCTGGCGAAGGCCAGCGCATTGATGCGGCAAAGTTCGCGGTCCTTGCCCTCGGCGATGGTTTGCCGGATTGCGTCGATTGCCTGCGGATCGACATCGGTCGATTGCCGCAGAAGCGAGAACAGATCCTGAGCTTCGGTCATCGTGCAGGCTCCGGAAATTGCGCCGTTAGGGCATGATGCCGAAAAGTGTGAAGCGGTTTTCGGACGACATCATGCTCTATTTCCTGATTTAGAGGCGGATTCAGATTTCAGGTCGGACAGACCTGAAATCATCCGGCTCTAGGCGTGTTGGCCGGACCGATCTTCGACCCGAACGCTCCATCATACTGCGAAATGGACCGTACGGCCATTCGAATGGACAAGCCTGGTGACAGGTCAATTTCCATTTGTTGAATTCCAAACTATGATAGCCCATGGGGCATTCATCTCTGGGGTTTCTCCATGCCGACACGCGACAACCCGCCATTTCCGGCGGCCCTGCGCCTTTTCTCGGCGGGGGTCATCATCGTCCTGATCGTCGGGGCCGGCCTGTTTTTCGCGCCTGCGCTGGTCAAGCCGCGCTGGCCCTGGGCCGTCACGCCGTTCAATGCCCGCTTCCTCGGCGGCTTCTACACCGCCGAAATGGCAGTGATGGCGGCGCTGCTGGTCTGGAATCGCTGGTCGCCCGGCAGGCTCGTGCTGGTCATGGCCTTCATCTTCACCGTCATCGTGTCGGCGGCTTCGTTCATCAATCTCGGTTATTTCAACTTCGAGCGCAAAGCCCCCTGGCTCTGGTTTCTGGTCTATCTTGCGTCAGCCGCGGTATCCGGGCTGTTCCTGTGGCGGGCAAGGGCCCGCCCTTCTGCAAAAGGCGTGATCTTGAACCCCGCATGGCGCGCCTACCTACCGGTGGAAATGACGATCCTCGGGGCCTACGGCGTCGGCCTGTTGCTGTTTCCCCTGACATTCGGTGGCTTCTGGCCATGGCCGATCGATGCCTTCCACGCCCAGGTCTACAGCGCCATCTTCCTCGCGGGTGCAGGCGGCACCTATCTCGTCTGGAGAAGTGCGCCGCGTGAGGAATTGCTGGTGCTCGGCCTGGCGCAGTTTCTGGTTGGCCTGCTTGCCGTCCTTGGCCTCGTCATCACCGACGCCGCCGTGCACCGGATCGACTGGACGGCGGCCGGGACATTGTGCTGGCTCGCCCTTTTCGGCTGGATCGGCGTCAGCGGTATCCTCAAACTCTACGCCGCCCCCCGGCATTTTGCCGCGCAATCGGCATAGGTCGCAGAGACGGCTGGATTTTCAGGTGACGTCCGGTGCATCGTGCCGGGCATATTGCCTCTGTCCTTTGTTCTGACGCAATTCCGGACGGAAAACCGCTCACACTTTTCCTGGAATTGCTGTAGCCGGAAAAGCCATGACCAGCACGACCTCCTTATCCGAGAAAATCCAGCCGCAGCTCCGGGCTGTCCGGCCAAGCGATGCCGAGGCGCTGTGCGCTATCTTCAATATGCCGGGCTTCCGCTGGGGCACGCTCAGGATGCCGTTCGAGATGGTGGAGCAGGTGGAGCGGCGCATCGCCAAGTCCGGCCCGGAAACCACCTGGATCGTTGCCGAGTTGGACGGCAAGGTTGTCGGCCACGGCAGCCTGGTCGCGCAGGGTTCGCCGCGCCGCTCGCATATCGGCGAGATCAATATCGGCCTTGACGATGGTTTTGTCGGCAGAGGCATCGGCTCTGCCATCCTAGGCGCGCTGCTTGACGTGGCCGACAATTGGCGCGCCCTTAAGCGGGTCGAGTTGACTGTCTATGCCGACAACGAACCGGCCATCCGTCTCTACACAAGCCATGGCTTCGAGGTCGAAGGCCGGCATGTGAAGGCCGGTTTTACCGACGGGCAGTACCACGACCTCCTGAGCATGGCCCGGCTGCGGTTCTGATGACCGCCGTCCCTGCCCTTGCCCCTCCGGTGGACATTTTGGCCGTGCTGTCGCTGCTCTGCCCGGAGGTCGTGCGTGACATCGAGCAGAACTGGAATGCACCGGTTTCCGATTATGCCCGCCATCTGTGGCGGCCGGTGGCAAGGCCTGGATCGGCCCCGTCGATTGCTGCCCGCTCGATCCTGCGCGACGTCCTGCAGCAGCGCCTCGGTGCGATCGTGCAGCCTGAAGCGATCGGCAAGGCCCTCGACGAATTCGACCACAGACCGGTTATCCAGTCCGGCCTGCACTGCCTGCTTCTGATGGATCGCATCACCTTCGATGCCCTGCTGCTTGCCTGGCTCGGCGCGGTCGAAAACGGGCTGTCGGCTTTTTTCGGCTTCATGGGAACGACCATGACCATGGAGACAACCGGCCGGGAAGGGCCGGGATGGCTCGATGTCGGCGACGACAAGGTCAATTTGTTTGGCATGGGGCGCCACAAACTGTGCCGCAAAAGCGCCTGCGCGGCCGGTCCCGTCGCCCTCAACGGGCGCGCGCTCGAAACGGTGGGCAATGAGACGGATGCCAGAAGCTGGCTGGGCACGCTGCTTGCCAGCCAGGACAAGGTGTTTGCAACCGCCGCCGATGCGCTGACAGAACTCAACGAGGATCTGGTCGCCGATTGGGATCGTTCCGGCATGGCTCGGCCGGTTTTCATCGATGATAGGCTGGCCGCGACTGTCGTGTCGCGGCATCTGGAAGATGAAGGCAGCCTTCTTTCCAGGCTGCTCCTCGAGCCCGCAAGGCGCCGGCGTCTCGACCATGCCTTGCAAGAAGCCGCATCGGGCCCATTTGGCAGGTTCCTGCCCAATGCCACGGACTATTTCTGGGGCATCCGCGAGCAGCGCGTGCGCAAGCTCGTCCTCGAGAACGGGCGGCTGATCGAGCCTGACAGGCCGCATGGTCTTTCCATCCCGTTCGAGCGGCCGCATCTCCAGCAGGCACTGCTGGACGGCCTGCTTTTGCCGGACTTGTTCCTGATGTTCCTTGCCCTTGCCATATTGCCGCGCGTGCGGGTTGTGGGCGGCCTGAGACAGATTGGCTATGTCGCGCTTTTCCACTCGATCCTGCTGGCTGCGCTTGATGAAAACGCGCCAGAAGAGCGCGATCTGGCCGCCGAGCTGCAGGTTCGGGAAAATGCCTGGGGCATGCGGGTCATCGATGAAAAGATCTCGGTCCGCGAGCAGCTTGCCGGACTGCCGGAAGGGGCGCTGTTCCCGGACCTGCTGCGGCAATACCGGTTGCGGACATTTGCCGAGACGACCGATGACCTGAAACCGGTTCGCGAAAACGCCCGATGGCGCAAGATCGGCCGGGCCTCGGGCCTCTGATCCGGCCGGGCTTTAGCCCGTCATTGCACCACGCCGGCCTTGCGGAGCCCCTCTACCATCAGTTCGAAATCGGCAGGGTTCTTGTAAGGCAAGACCTTGCGACGGTGTTCCAGCGAATAGGCGGGATTGACGCGAAGCAGGTCCTGCCATGCCGTATGGGCCTCCTCCAAACGGCCCAGATGGCCGTAGCATGCGGCCAGAAGCGCACGCGAGACGTCGGTGACAGCGTTGCGAGCCAGCCGTTGCAGCAAGAGGTCGACGGCCTCTTCGTACCTTCCCAGTTGAAACGATGCCAAAGCCTGGAAGTGCAGAAGCACATCCGGAAAGTATGGATTCAAGGTCTTTCCCCGGGCGAAACTCTCTAGCGCCTCCGCGGGTCTACCCGAATAATACAGCGCCTCGCCGCGGGCGACGTGCGCTTCGGCGAAGTTCGGATTGAGAGCTATCGCGCGCTCGACCTCGCCGATGGCCTCATCGTGCCGTCGTGTGTAAAGCTTGGCCGATGCCAGCGCCCAGTGCGCCCAGGGATCGCTGTCATCCAGCGTTACCGCTCGCGTTGCGGCCTCTTCCGCTTGCGCCATCGAGTCCGACGCACCCCACCTGTTGAGGTAATCGAGCCCGTACGTGAGGGCTAGGAAAGCGTGGGCAGAGGCAAATTTCGGGTCCAGTTCGATGGCCCGCTGCAAGAGCTCGCGGGCCGCGACGTTCGTGTCCTTCGTCAGCCGGTGCCATAGCTCCCGGCCCCGCAGGAAACAGTCATACGCCTCCGGGTTGCGCTGGTGTTCGGGCGCCAGCCGCAGACGGTCATCCTCGGTCAGATTGAGCGCCAGCGCACCGACGATGTGCTGCGTCACGTCATCCTGCACGGCGAATATGTCGGTCAGATCGCGATCGAACCGCTCCGCCCAAAGATGGCCGCCTGAAATTGCATCGATGAGCTGCGCGGTGATGCGTACCTTGTTCCCCGACTTGCGTACGCTGCCTTCAAGGACATAGCGCACGCCGAGCTTCGTGCCGACATCCTGCACATGGACGTTCTGGCCCTTGAAGATGAAGGACGAATTGCGAGCGATGACGAAGAGCTGTGACAGTTTGGACAGCGCCGTGATGATGTCTTCGGAGATGCCGTCGGCGAAGTAGTCCTGTTCGGCATCACCGCTCATATTGGCGAACGGCAGCACGGCGATCGACAGTTTCGGCGGCGCTGCCGCAGCCGGAGGGCTCGTCGGGGTTTGCGAGGTCGCGGCCACCTTGGCCCCGGCGCCGACTTGCAGCGAATACACCCGGATCGGCTCGGCGATGTTCTTGAGCTGTGTGCTGCCGAGATCGCTGACCGAGAGGTCAAGCCTGGCCTTGACCTGGCGATAGGCATCCTCGGACAGGCAGATGGCGCCGGGCGCCGCAACGCCCTCCAGACGCGAGGCGATGTTGACGCCGTCACCCATCAGGTCGCCATCGCTCTCTTCGACCACGTCGCCCAGATGGATGCCTATCCTGAACTCGATGCGGCGCTCCTGCGGTACGCCGGCATTGCGCTCAACCATACCGTTTTGAATCTCAACGGCGCAGCGCACGGCATCGACCACACTGCGAAACTCAACCAGCGCCCCATCTCCGGTACGCTTGATAACCCGCCCGTGGTGCACTGCAATGATCGGATCGATCAGGTCGCTGCGCAGTGCCCGCAACCGCGCCAAGGTACGATCTTCGTCCGCGCTCGCGAGCCGGCTGTATCCGACCACATCTGCAGCCAGGATTGCGGCCAGCTTACGGTTCTCGCTCATGGGTCGCCTCCTCATCTCCATCATAGCAGGAAGACGGCGGGACGAGGGAATTTTCGCAAATCACGGCCACGCAGCCGCGCTACCGGCAGCGCTCTGACACCAGCCCACGCGGATGCCCATTTGCGCTGCCGCACCGACCAGTTCGGCGTTTATCCGAGCACGGCCTCCACAGTGGCGACAAAGTCATCGAGCGAGCGGTCGCCGCGAATCTCGATGCGCGGAAGGTCGATGAGATCGCTATCGAGGTCCGCCGGCCCGTGCCTGCGGCCGAAGCCTACTCGATAGCCGCACTCCCTGGCCAGCCGGCCAAGCCGTCGGTCGGTGACGGAGAAGGGTGCCGCGAACGCCGTGGTTGGACGGCCGGTCCAGCGTTCGATGAACAGACGAGAGCGCAGGAGCTCGGCGGCCAGGTCAGCGCTCGACAGACCATCGATGGCGCGATGCGTCGCCATGTGGCTGCCGAAGAAGGCGCCTTCGGCAGCGAGGCGTCGCACCGTCCCGGCGCCCATAAGCGGCGTCGGCGGACCGATGTCGGTGTCCCACTTTGCACTTTCGCCCACCAGGTCCGTCACCAGGAACACTTCCGCGGTCAGGTCGTTGGCGCGCAAGATCGGCCAGGCATGGTCGGCGAAGTTCTGGAAGCCGTCATCGAAGGTGATGAGCACCGGGCGGCCGACGAAAGGCTGACGGTTGGTGATGAACTGCTCCAACTGCTCGGAGCCAATGGCGTGAAAGCCATTGGCCCGCAGCCATGCCATCTGGCTGGCGAATGCGGCGGGCGTGAGCCGAAAGCGAGCGAGCGCGGCCGGACCTCCATCGGCAACGCCGTGATACATGAGGACAGGGATATGCCGGCGCTGCTCGTTACGTGCGACGTCGCGGCGCAAGGCTCGCGCTCCACCCCAGACGATATTTCGCGCGACGCCGATTTCGATCGGCGCGCGGATCGGCACATGAGCAATCACCGGTTCCGTCGCCACATCGTCCGACGACAGGCGGCGGAAGCGATCTATGCGGTAGAGCTCGGTCTGGATCGATTGCTCGAGGACGAGGCCTTCGGTCGCCGCCAGCGTCTCGGAGATCGACTGGGCACCGAATGTATTCCAGTCGAAGCCGGTCTTTTCGACATTGTCACGCAGCACGAATGCGTGTGCGCTGATGAAGCTGCCGCCAGGCGCCAACGCCTCGGCGAATTTCCTGGCGATGCGCCGTAGCTCGGCGAGGTCATCGAGGTAGTAGAGCACTTCCGAGCAGACGATCAGATCCATCTTACCCCGCAGCGTGTCGGCAGCGAAATCGAGTACGCCGAACTCGACATTCGGCTGATCGGTGCATCGCACGCGGGCCCGCCCGACGGCTATGGCGGAGATGTCGGTTGCGGTCAAATGGCCGACGCGAGGCGCCAGCTGCCGCGTGAAATGACCCTCCGCACAGGCCAACTCAAGCGCCCGCCCGATGGAACCGGGAGGCAGAATTTCAAGCTGGCGCTCATATTTTTCCTGCTCATAGGACGAACCGTAGTTCCAGGGATCTTCGGTCGCGAAATAGCTGTTCCAGAACGCCGTGCGATCCTTGTCGTGCTTGTCCGCGACCTGTGCGCGGCGCGGCGCAACAGGCTCTGACGGTTCAGCGCTCGACCGAACCAGGTCATGCGCCTGTGCGGCCAATTGCGCGAGTTTGCCGAAATGGCTGTCCGGATCGGGCTCGCTTCCCGCCATGGCAAACGATGCCTCGGCTGCAGGCGTGTTTGACGTGGTCGCGCCGGCGCCCTTTTGCGGTGCAGGCGATCCTCCCGCAAGCCGCTCAGCAGGCACTACATCCAGGATCAATTCAATCCAATGATCGCTCGTCACAGTCCCGAGTGCACCGAACTGCACGACAGCCTCGATCCGGCCATCCAGCATCAGATGGGCATAGATCTGATCGATGCCTTCCGGCAGTTCGGTCGCGGTCGGGTTGCGAGCGTCGACGCGAACTCCGAGCGTTCGCGCCAGCCTGCGCGGCGTGGCAAGATCGTCGGGTTCGAGAAGCATTTGCTCAAGCTGGTACTGGACGCGGCGAGCCGCTGCGGGATTGTCCCAGATCTTGCTGAGTTCGATGATCAACGCTGTGATGGCACCGCCGAAGCTGTCCCACCGGGCAGCCAGTTGCCCCGGCACCGAAAGGCTTCCTGCCACAAGGCCATCGAAGATCACCTTGGCGATCTCACGCGCCCACTTGCGTCCCGCCGGGAGCGCGCGCAGGGGCTGCGGGTCTATCGAGCGCGAGCCTGAGCCGCATTCGGACGCGGCGTTCCGCAACGCCAGCCAAGCAAGCGCTTCGGATGCGGTGCCGCCTTTCGCCGAACTGGAAACCAAGGGATTATGCGCCACGCCGTCTTACCTGCGCCTGGTTCTGAGGGAGAACAAGTGTCCCGCAACGCGCTTACATCGCCGGTCTGGAAAAAGCAAAAGGCGCCCCGAAAGACGCCTCTTCATCGCTTGATTCCCCTAGAGGAAACTGGAGCGGGTGAAGCGATTCGAACGCTCGACCCCAACCTTGGCAAGGTTGTGCTCTACCCCTGAGCTACACCCGCTCACACGGCCCTCGGGGCCGCAAGCCGGGCCTATATGGCTGAAGAGCGCGGCGATTGCAACAGGGAAATGACGGGCTTTTTGGTCGCGCCAAATCGCTTGGCGGAACCTTGTCGGCCACGCGGGTGGTTCATCGACTTCCCGCATGACGGTCTTGTCTCGGCGGCATCATTGGCCGTAAACGGCTTTGCCGCGCGCCGATACAGGGGAAGACCACCAATGCCGAAGACCGAAGCCGAGCTTTTCGCCTTTCTTGCCGATCTCGGCATATCAGTGTCGACCGTGCGCCATCCGCCGCTCTATACGGTGGCCGATTCGCAGTCGCTGCGCGGCGAGATACCGGGCGGGCACACGAAAAATCTGTTTCTCAAGGACAAGAAGGACAATTTCTTCCTGGTCAGCGTCGGCGAGGAGGCGGTCGTCGACCTGAAGCAGATCCACACGATCGTCGGCGCCGCCAGCCGGGTGTCGTTCGGCAAACCGGAGATGCTGATGGAGCTGCTCGGTGTCATTCCGGGCGCGGTCACCGTGTTCGGGCTGATCAACGATACCGAAAGACGGGTCAAGGTGGTGCTCGACCAGGATTTGATGGCACATGCGACAGTCAACGCGCATCCGCTGACCAATGAGGCGACGACGTCGATCGCGTCCGCCGACCTCATCAGATTCGTCGAGGCAACCGGACATGATGCTGCTATCTTGAAAGTCTCGGCTTGATCGCCACATGGATGGCGAAAACTGACCTCTAGTTAAGGACGTCGCGCTGCTCCGCTGGGCGCGACCGGAAGGGCGACGACATGAGCGACAACAACAATCCGTTTGGCGGCCAATTCGGCGGCAATTCGGGCCAATACACCACTTCCGTGCAATATGGCGGCGCCGAGCCGGCCAAGTCGGCACTTGGCTCGACACCCGGCGCAGCACCTGCCGCTGGCGAGCTGATCAAGGACACCACGACCGCCACTTTCGCCGCCGACGTTATCCAGGAATCGCGCAAACAGCCGGTGCTGGTCGATTTCTGGGCGCCGTGGTGCGGGCCCTGCAAGCAGCTCACGCCGCTTCTGGAAAAGGCGATCAAGGCCGCCGGCGGCAAGGTCAAGCTGGTCAAGATGAACATTGACGATCATCCCTCGATCGCCGGCCAGCTCGGCATCCAATCGATCCCGGCGGTCATCGCCTTCAAGGACGGCCAGCCTGTCGACGGCTTCATGGGCGCCATCCCCGAGAGCCAGATTGCCGAGTTCATCACCAAGGTCGGCGGCAAGGGCAATGGCGCGCCGCCCGTCGCCGAAGCACTGGCCGCGGCGGCGGAAGCGCATGCGGCGGGCGATGCGCAGACCGCAGCCGACATTTACGACGCCATCCTGGCGCAGGCGCCGGAGACGATCGAGGCGATTGCCGGGCTGGGCGAGCTTCTGTTCGAGGCCGGCGACAGCGACGGCGCCGAGGCGCTGCTGGCAACGGCGCCGGAGGCCAAGAAAAATGCGCCGGCACTTGCCGCGCTGCGTGCCAAGATGGCGCTGGCTGCGGAAGCGGCAGCACTTGGCAATCCAGCTGAATTCGAGCAGCGACTGGCCGCCAATCCCGGCGACCACCAGGCGCGTTTCGACCTCGCCATGATCCAGAACGCCAAGGGCGAGCGCCATGCGGCGGCCGACAATCTTCTGGCGATTATAAAAGCCGACCGGACGTGGAACGAGGACGGCGCCAGGGCGCAGCTGCTGAAACTGTTCGAGGCCTGGGGCATGACCGACGAGGCGACGCTGGCGGCACGGCGCAAATTGTCGTCGCTGCTGTTTTCCTGAGCCGTTTGCCGGCCAAATTGCCGGGGCGTGGCTGTCGGGCCTTGCGGTCGGCGGCCGCCGCGCCAGATTAGGCCGATAACATCGCGCCCGAAGCGGGTCGGAGGAGTGAAGGTGCAGGTCGGAAACGCATTTTACCGGGTCGGCAAGGATCTGCCGGCAACCATTCCGGTGTTTCCGCTTGCCGGCGCGCTGCTGCTGCCGGGCGGGCGCATGCCGCTCAACATTTTCGAGCCGCGCTATCTGCAGATGGTGGATGAGGCGATCGCCGGCGCGCGGCTGATCGGCATCGTCCAGCCCAGCCTCGATGGCGCGTTGCGCGCCGACGGCGAGCCGGAACTGTGCAATGTCGGCTGCGCCGGGCGCATCATCTCGATGGCCGAGAGCGGCGACGGCCGCTATCTGATTTCGCTGCAGGGCGTCTGCCGTTTCCGCATCACCAGCGAATTGCCGGTGAAGACGCCGTTCCGGCAATGCAAGCTGGCGCCGTTCCTCACCGATCTCGCCGAAGACCAGGCGGCAAGCGAGATCGACCGGCCGGCGCTGTTGAAAGCGTTTCGCGCCTATCTGCAGGCCAACGATCTCGAAGCCGATTGGGAAAGCGTCAGCCGCGCCGAGAACACCATGCTGGTCAATGCGCTGTCGATGATGGCGCCCTACGGACCGGCCGAGAAACAGGCGCTGCTGGAGGCGCCCGACCTGAAAGCCCGCGCGGAGACGCTGATCGCCATCACCGAAATGGCGCTGGCGCGCGAGAATGAGGACTTTGGTTCCAGCCTGCAATAAGGGCTGAGCCGATGGCTGAAGGGGGATCCAATGGCTGCGGATGGGCGTGACGGCAAGTCGGTCAATGTCGATCCAAAATTGCTGGAGCTGCTGGCCTGCCCGCTGACCAAGGGGCCGCTGGCCTGGGACCCGGTGCGCGGCGAGTTGATCTCGCGGATTGCCAAGCTCGCTTATCCCGTGCGCGACGGCATCCCGATCATGCTGCCCTCGGAGGCGCGGACGATTTCGGCGGAAGACGTGCTGTCGCCGCCGCGATTGGGTGGGCCGGGCTGAGGGACCAGGGGTGGTTCAAACGGACCTCAGCCTAAGAAGCCATTCTGTTGGCGATCCTTCGCGCCCCCCTCTGCCCTTGCCGGCATTAATGTCATGGGCTCCCGACCGCCCTGCACTTGCCTACTGAAAATTCCGCCCCTTGGGCATGACCCTTTCAGCTTTGTCCGAGAGGGTGGCAATGTCGGGCCGGGCAGCCGGCGTCATCTCTTCCAGCAGCACCGTCAGCCACGGCGTCAAATCCTCGATCTTCTCGGCGACGATGTGGATGACGTCGGATTCCGACTGCAGCTTGCCGGTGACCTTGACGAAGCGCGCGCCCATGACGATGGGCCGGAAACGGGTAAAGGTCCGCTCCCAGAAAATGACGTTGGCGACGGCCTTGTCGTCTTCCAGCGTCAGGAAGATCGCATTGCCCTTGCCGGGCCGCTGCCGCACCAGCACCAGGCCGGCGACCGAGACCCGCCTGCCGTCGCGCACCGAGCCGAGATTGGCATTGGGAATGACGCCGGCGCGGTCGAGCCGCTCGCGCAGGAAGGCGACCGGATGCGCCTTCAGCGACAGGCCGAGCGCGCGGTAGTCGTGGATGACGTGCTCGCCGAGCGGCATTGTCGGCAGTTTTGTCTCGGGCTCGAGTTCGCGCAGCCGGATCGCCGGCTGGTCGAACAGCGGCAGCCGTTCGGCGGCGCTCTTGCCATCCAGCGCGCGCACCGCCCACAAGGCTTCACGACGATCGAGGCCGAGTGAGCGGAAGGCGTCAGCCTGCGCCAGTCTTTCGATTTCGCCGACATCGAGGCCCGAGCGCAGCCAGACATCCCTGACGCTTGTATAGCCGGCGCCGCGCCGCGCGGTGAAAGCTTCCATACGCTTCTCGGCCAAGCCCTTGATCTGACGGAAGCCAAGCCGGACGGCGTACCGGGTCTTGATGACACCGCGCATTTCGGCATGGCGCCCCAGGATGCGGCCCGGATCGAATTGGGCTTTCTCCAGGGTGCAGTCCCAGTCGGAAAAATTGACGTCGACGTCGCGGATATCGACGCCATGGTCGCGCGCGTCGCGCACCAGCTGGGCCGGCTGGTAAAACCCCATCGGCTGCGAATTCAGGATCGCGGCGCAGAACACGTCGGGATAAAAGGTTTTGAACCAGCAGGAGGCATAGACGAGCAAAGCGAAGGAGGCGGCGTGGCTTTCGGGAAAGCCGTATTCGCCGAAGCCTTCGATCTGCTTGAAGCAGCGCTCGGCGAAGTCCTTGGTGTATCCCTTGCCGACCATGCCGTCGATCATGCGCTGGCGGTAATTGCCGATGGTGCCGGTGCGCTTGAAGGTGGCCATGGCGCGGCGTAGTTCGTCGGCTTCGCCGGGTTTGAAACCACCGGCGACGATTGCAATATTCATCGCCTGTTCCTGAAACAGCGGCACGCCGAGTGTCTTCTTGAGAATAGCCTCCAGCTCTGGCTTTTGATATTCAGCCGCTTCCTTGCCCTGCCGACGGCGCAGATAGGGGTGCACCATGTCGCCCTGGATCGGGCCGGGCCGCACGATCGCCACCTCGATGACCAGGTCGTAGAATTCGCGCGGGCTTAGACGCGGCAGCATCGACATCTGCGCGCGCGATTCGATCTGGAAGACGCCGAGCGTGTCGGCGCGGCAGATCATGTCGTACACGTTGTTCTCTTCCGGCGGCAGGGTGGCCAGCACATAGGGTCGGCCGTAATCATCCCGGGCCTTCGGATAATGGTCGGTGAGCAAGGTGAAGGCGCGCTTCAGGCAGGTCAGCATGCCAAGCGCTAGAATATCCACCTTCAGGATCTTCACCGCGTCGAGATCGTCTTTATCCCACTCGACCATCTTGCGCGCCTCCATCGCCGTCTTGACGATGGGGACGATCTCGTCGAGCCGGTCGCGGGTAATGACGAAGCCGCCGACATGCTGCGACAGATGCCGGGGAAAGCCCATGATCTCGTTGGCGTGGGCGATCACATGCCTGGTCGAGGTCTCGTTGCGGTCGAGGCCGCCGGCATGGGCCTCCTTCTCGCCGAGCTCCGAGGTCGACCAGCCCCAGATCGAACTGGAGAGCGCACTGCGGACATCGTCCGACAGGCCCATGGCCTTGGCCACCTCGCGCAGCGCCGAGCGGCCGCGATAGCTGATGACGGCGGCCGCCAGCGCGGTGCGCTTGGCGCTGTATTTGGAGTAGATGTACTGGATCACCTCCTCACGCCGCTCATGCTCGAAGTCGACGTCGATGTCGGGCGGCTCGTTGCGTTCCTCGGAAATGAAGCGCTCGAACAACGTGTCGATGCGCTCGGGGCCGACCTCGGTGATGCCGATGCAGTAGCAGACGATCGAGTTGGCGGCCGAGCCTCTGCCCTGGCACAGAATGCCCTCATTGCGGGCGAACTGGACGATGTCGTAAACGGTCAGGAAATAGCGCGCATAATTCAGACGCTCGATCAGAGCGAGCTCCTCACTGATGCGCTGCAAGACGGAAGCGGGGACGCCCGCCGGATAGCGCGTGGCGGCCCCCTCCCTGGCCAGACGCTCTAGCTCGGCCTGCGGCCCAAGCCCTGATTGCGTCGGCTCGTCGGGATAATTGTACTGGAGGTCGCTGAGCGAGAAGGTCAGTTCGCCGGCAAAGCGCAGCGTCTCGGCCAGCGCCCGTGGATGGGGGCGGAAGAGACGGGCCATTTCCAGCGGCGGCTTCAGATGGCGCTCGGCGTTGGCCGTCAGCTCCACCCCGACCTCGGCGACCGGCAAATTGAGGCGGATGGCGGTGAGCACATCTTGCAGCGAGCGGCGCTCGGCGCTGTGATAAAGCACGTCGTTGGTCGCCATCAGCGGCACGCCGACGATGTCCGCCATGCCCGCCGCCTGCTCGATGCGGAAACGGTCATTGCCGCGATAATCCGGCGCCATGCCTAGCCGCAAATTAGCGCCGAAACGGTCTTTCAGTTGACGGACCAATGCCAGGGGATCGTCGGCATTCGCCGAGAGATCCGGCAGCACCGCCAGCGACAGCAGGTCGCCCCATTCGAGCAGGTCGCTGCGCTGGAGAAGGGTCGCGCCCTTCTCGTTTTCATCGCGCAAATTGGCTTGCGTCAGCATGCGGCAGAGATGGCCCCAGCCCTTGCGGTTCTGCGGATAGGCGAGAATGTCCGGCGTGCCGTCGCCGAACACCAGGCGGCAACCGGGGTGATAGGCGAGCTTCTCGACCTTGGCCTGCTGCCAGGCGCGCACGACGCCGGCCACCGTGTTGCGGTCTGCCAGTCCGATCGAGGAAAAGCCGAGGAATTTGGCCGCCACCACCAGCTCCTCCGGCTTGGAGGCGCCGCGCAGGAAGGAGAAGTTCGACTGGATGCCGAATTCCGCATAGGGGATGACGGTCAGCGCGTTCATGCGAAGACCCCATGCATGAACCAGCGCGGCGGCACCTGCGGGTTGCCATAGAGGCCTTGCCGGTAGAGCCAGTAGCGGCGGCCGTCGGCATCCTCGATCCGGAAATAGTCACGCGTCGATGTGAGCGGATCGCTTGACGTTTCACGCCACCATTCCGGCGCGATGCGTTCCGGCCCCTCGGCGCGCGCGACCCGGTAGAGCGCGCGGCGCCAGCGGAAATTCATCGGCGGACCCTCAGGCATTTCGGTGGCCGGCACCTCGATCGGCTCGGGCGAACGGAACAGCCGGATCGGCCGTTCCGGCGGGAAGATGGTTGCGCGCGGCGCGTCTTTCGAGCCCGGCTTCCTGAGCGGTGTTTTGCGTTGTGGCGCTTCCGAGAACGGGATGGTGGCGATGGCGCGCTCCGGCAGATGGCTCTCGAGGGCGACCGGTTTCAGCACCGCACTGTCGCCGAGCCTGGCGCGGATGCGGTCGGCAAAGAGTGCCATGTCGGCGCCGTCATCCTCGGCCTCGCCGGTCAAATCGGCCTGCTGCATGTCGAAGCCGGCGGCCGCCAGCACCGAAAGCCGAACCAGGTCGAAGCCGTAGCCGGCATCGATGTCCTGTTCGAGCGCGGCCAGCCGCTCATGGAACAGGCGCTGGATCAGCTTCGGTTCGCGCAGCGGACGCGAGGTGCCGACAGCGATGCGGCTGACGGCGCCGTCGACGCGAAACAACAGCAGCGCCAGCATCCTTGCGCCCTCGCCGCGGCGTTCGAGATCGGCCTTCAGCGTCACCGCCAGCAAGAGCACCAGCCGTTCGATCTCGGCGGTCAGCACGACCGGCTCGGCCAGGTGGCGTTCGACCGAAAGCGAGGCCACCGGCAGGCGCGGCGATACCGCCTCGTCGAGGCGGCCGAGCGCCTGGTCAAGACGCAACAGCAAGGTCGCGCCGAAACGGCGGGCGAGCGGCGCTCGCGGCGCTGCCATGACCGCGCCGGCGGTGCGCAGACCGACGCTTTCCAGGCTGGCGCGGATATCGGCCTCGATGCGCAGTGCGGCCAGCGGCAAGGGGGCGAGCAGCGCTTCCTCCTCGCCGGAGACAACGATGCGGTCGCCGCAAAAGCGCGCTGCCGCCCAGGCTGCACCCGGCGTCGCGGCCAACCCGGCGCGGACATCGAAACCCTGCTGGAAAAACCGCGCAAGGATGTCGTCCAGCATGGCGCGCTCGCCGCCGAACAGGTGGGTACAGCCGGTGACGTCGAGATAAAGCCCGTCGACGCCGTCAAGCGCCACCAGCGGCGTATAGCGGTCGCACCAGTCGGCGAGGCCTTCGAGCAGCCGGCGGTCGGCCTCCGGATCGGCCTCGACAATGTCGATCGAGGGATGCATGGCACGGGCGTCGGCAATGCCCATGCCAGGCTTCAGATGCAGCGCCTCAGCCCGCTCGTCGAGGGCCGATATGCGCTGGGCGTTGCGGTCGCGATGGCTGATCACGAGCGGGAAATGATCCGAAGGCCGGGAACGCCACGACCGTCCCAGGCGCTGGCGCAGGATCCGTTCGGCCGCCAGATGCGGGAACCACAGCGACAGAATTCTCTGGCCGTTTTTCGCGGGGCTTTCTTTCTTCGAATGCGTGTTCATCGGGGTTCCACTCCAGTGTGAATTGTCCAGGCAGAGCGGTGCGGCTCTTGCCGATGCTGACGGTGAAGGCAGGGTGGCCGATCGACCCGGCAAGCGGCCCGGCGATCGTCCGGCGCGATGTCGCTGGTGCAGCCGACACGATGAGGCGCACCGGGGCGGCGGTCGGCTCGGCTTCGCCGGCCTGGCGCAGCAGGAATACCGGCCGGCCGGCGTTTTGGGCGCGCGCGTGCAGCCGGCGCGTCGCGGTGAGGTCGAGCCGCTGCGGGCTGCCACGGATTTCGAGGATGATTGCGGCGAGCGCCGTCATCTTGGCGGCCTCCTCGGCTACCCACAGCGCATCGGTGAGTTTCGGCGCCTCGGAAAACAGCAACTGCTCCGGTGCGATACCGAACATGCCCTGCAATCCCCTGGCATAGGGAAAGCCGGCCTCGCGAAAAATCTCCGACGTGCCGATCCACAGCACGGGCAAGGGCTGGCCCTTGAGGATCAGGCTGACAAGCGACAGCACAAAGCCTGCGACGGCCCCGGCATTGCGGGTCTCAAGGCCATGGATTTCGCTCAAGGCAGCTTTCGGAAGGCCGCCGCTGAGGGCCGCATCGAGGCGTTCGATGCCGGTGGCCAGGAAAGCATCCGGCAAAGCTGCGGCAAGCCCGCGCCGGATGATGGTAACATCGGAATCGGGTTCAGGCGCGGCGTGGAGACAGCCCTCAGCACGCGCACGAGGTCGCTCGCCGGCCGGCACGGCCAGGCGCTCGGGCAGCGTTCCCTCGATCTTCGCGATCTGGCGGCGCAGGGCAAAAACAGTCTCCCGCGCCACGGCTGATGTCGCCATGACGGTCAATTTCTCTCATAATTGTTCCTGTTATGTTCCTATAGATTCCAGAGGGTGCCGAAAGAGTCAAGCGGAGTCAGAAGGAATTTATTCCTTGATCAAAGGTGGCGAGGCCAACCTTGGACTTTGGTCGCAGCCATTCGGCGCAAAGAAACAGTCATCGGCCAGGTACCCGTCCATTTGCCGAGTCCGGAGGGAAAGCCTATATGCCGGGATCAAAGGACAAAGCATGGCCCGCATCTACAAGACCCGCACCTGGCACGATGAACTCTCGCCCTCGATCGAGGAGATGGAGTTTCTGGCGCTGGAGGCGTACGCGCATCTGCCCGACGATTTCCGCAAGCTGACCGGCGAGATCGTCATCATGATCGCCGAATTCCCGACCGACGAGATCATGGACGATCTGTCGCTGGAGACGCCGTTCGACCTGCTCGGCCTGTTCGAGGGCCGCGGCATCGCCGAGCGCTGGAACCCGCAGACCGGCGAAGGCCCGAACCGCATCACCCTCTACCGCCGCGCCATCCTCGACTACTGGGCCGAGAACGAAGAGACGCTGGGCGACATCGTCACCCACGTGCTGATCCACGAGATCGGCCACCATTTCGGCCTGTCGGATGATGATATGGAGAAAATCGAAGAGGCGGCGGAGTGAGGCTGCGCCGATATTCAGGTGAAGCCGGCCTGCGAACGGCAGCTTCCTGCGCTTCCGGTGCTCGCGTACTTTAAGTACGCTCCGCTCCGGTTCTCGGAAACCACTGTTCTCGGCTCGGCGTGACCTGAATCTCGACACAGCCTGCGTCCGTGCCTGGCAAAGCCTACCAGTCGCTCAGCTTGGTATCCGGCCCGTATTCCTGGCCGTCGATATCCTTCACCACCGCCTGGCCGCAGCGCATCGATTTGGTCTTCTTGTCGTAGGCGTAGGTCGGCGAGCCGTACAGGTGCCAGCCCTTGTTCAGCGCCGCGGTCACCTTGTGGCAGAAGGTTGAATCGTCGGGGGCGGACAAAAAGCGGTAAAGTCTCATGGGTCAGATCCTGTCGTGAGTTCGTCTTTTCGGGGCGGATCATGCGCCGATGGCGGCGGCCTTCGCCAGCAATTTCTCGGCCTGCGCCAGATGCAGCCGCTCGACCATCCTGCCGTTCAGAGCAATCACGCCCTTGCCGGCATTTTCTGGCAAGGCGAAGGCATCCTTCACCGCGCGCGCCTCGGCGAGAGCTTCGGGCGCGGGCGCAAAGGCGCGGTTGGTGGTTTCGATCTGGGCGGGGTGGATCAGCGTCTTGCCATCGAACCCCATGGCAGCGGCTTCCGTGCATTCGCGCGCAAACGCGTCGAGGTCGCGAAAATCGTTGGAGACGCCGTCGAGCATGTCGATGCTGCCGGCCCGCGCCGCCAGCACCATCTGCATCAGCCAGGGCACAAGATAGCGGCGGTCGGGCGTCGCCAGAATGCCGGTTTCCTTGACCAGATCGTTCGTTCCGGCAACGAAACAAACTAGGCGCGAGGCCGGGTCGCGGCCGAGTTCGGCAATGGCGCCGATGTTGAGAATGGCCTTGGGCGTCTCGATCATCGCCCAGAGCTTGACGCTGTCGGGGGCAAAATTATCGTCGAGCACGTCGCCGACTTCGAGGATGTCACGAGGCGTGGCGACCTTGGACAACAGGATGCCGTCGGGAACGAATTTCGCCGCGGCCAGCAGGTCATCGTTGCCCCATTCGCTGGACAGCGCGTTGACGCGCACGATCATTTCGCAGCGGCGTTTCGGTCGGCTGGCGAAAATGCCGGCCAATCTGTCCCGCGCGGCGATCTTGTCTGAGGGCGCGACGGCGTCTTCGAGGTCGATGATCACGGCATCGCAGGCAAGCGTTGCGATCTTGGCCAGCGCCTTGTCGTTGGAGGCGGGGACGTAAAGCACTGAGCGGCGCGGGCGGTAAGGTTCGCTTGTCATGGCCGATCTATGCCGCGTGGGGGCGGGTGAGGCAAGAGTGCGGGCGACCGGTTCCTGATATCGAGCCAACCGCGAAAGCTTGCGCTGCCCCTTGCCTGCCCGCGGAGGGAGAGGAAAGGAGCCTGGCTGGGACAGCGCCAACGTCCGGAAAGATGGCGGGCAGCGCCTCGGCTGGAAGCGCAGGTCCTGCACGAGAACTGCACATCTCTGCGGAAAACCTCCTCCGCTGCGCCCTGCCGTATCCATGCGCAGCCACCACAACAGCGGCATGCAACAGCGAAACCGTTGGTCCTTGCCCTATCGCCTGCGCAGCGAAAGCTGGTGGTTGGTGGATCCGCCCCGGACGGAGGCCCGCCCTTACCTGGAAGCGAGCCTGCTCCCTTTTATCCGCCCACCGGCCGAGCGGACCCAGCCCATCAGGAAAATCCGCGCATGACATCGTTTGCAAGCTTTTCCAGCCGCTTCGGCATCGCCGTCCTGCTCGTGGCGCTGGCGGATTTTTTCTTTTACGGCCAGCCCGCCGGGATCACGGTGCTGCTGTTTGCCATCCTGATCGTCGGCGCGGTGGTCGCTGTGCATCCTGCCGCGCTGAATTCCACCCGACCCTGGCTCAAGCCGGCCGCTTTGTTCGTCGCGCTGCTGCCGCTAGCCGAGAACGTCAGCCCGCTGTCGGTGGCGATAGCTGTCGTGGCGCTGGTGGTGTTTGCGCTGTCCCTGTCCGGGCGGCTACGGCACGGCATCGCCCGCATTGCCGGTCAGGTCGCGCTGTTCCTGGTGGCGGCGCCGCTGCGCCTTATCCGTGACTTTTTCCAATGGCGCCGCACGGTGCGCCGGCTTGGCGGCCGCCGCATCCGCCTGGCGTCCATCATCGTCTGGGTGATGCCGGTGACGCTGGGCGCGGTGTTCCTGTTCTCGTTCGGCGCCGCAAATCCGGTCATCGAATACTGGCTGTCGCTGATCGACCTGATGAAGCTGCTCGATCTCATCCAGCTGGCGCGGATCGTCTTCTGGCTGTTCGTGCTCGCCGGCGTCTGGGCTTTCCTGCGGCCTCGCCTGCCGCGCTTGCTGCGCCGCCTTCCACCTTTGGCGCCGCCTGCAGCCGTGGCCGCACCGGCTGCGACCAAACCCGCCACTACGATCGAGGACGTCGTCTTCGGCAAGGCCGCGATCCTGCGCGCGCTGATCGTCTTCAACGGCCTGTTTGCGCTGCAGACCGGGCTCGACGCCGCCTATCTCTGGGGCGGGGTCGCCCTTCCCGACGGCTTGAGCTATGCCGCCTATGCGCATCGCGGCGCCTATCCGCTGATCGCCACCGCGCTGCTGGCCGCCGGCTTCGTGCTGGCGGCGCTGCGGCCGGGCAGCGAAACGTCAAGCGATCCGCTGATCCGCCGGCTGGTCTATGCCTGGGTGGCGCAGAACATCGTGCTGGTCATCTCCTCCATCCTGCGGCTCGACCTCTATATCGGGGTCTATGCGCTGACCTACTGGCGCATCGCGGCTTTCGTCTGGATGGGGTTGGTGGCATCAGGGCTTGCGCTGATCATTGCCCGCATCGCGCTCGGAAGATCCAACGAATGGCTGTTGTCCGCCAATCTTGCGACGCTATCGGCGACGCTTTATGCCTGCTGCTTCATCAACTTCGCCGCAACGATCGCCAATTTCAATGTCGACCATTCCCTTGAAATGACCGGCGACGGCACGCCTATCGATACCGAATATCTGCGCTCGCTTGGCGCTGCCGCCATGCCGGCGCTGGACCGCCTCTACATGCACCAATTCGGAAACCAAACCACCTATCTGGCCGATCAAATGATGATCGACGACACTATCGCCGAGCAGAGGCAGTGGCGCGCCTGGAGCTTTCGCAGCTGGAGGCTCGTGCAGGTTCTCGACAAGAGAGGTCCGCTCGTGCTTCCTCCACCTACCCAGCCCTCGCAACCTTCAGTGCCGGACCGTTAGATCCATGCCGCATCAGATCCTGGTCGCCGACGACGATCCGCACATACGCGAGATCATCTGCTTTGCGCTGGAAAAGGCCGGGATGAAGACGCAGGCCGTGTCCGACGGCGCCGCGGCCCTGCAGGCGATCGAGCGCCGCGTGCCCGATCTCGTCGTGCTCGACATCGGCATGCCGGAGATGGACGGGCTGGAAGTCTGCCGGCGGCTGAGGCAGCGCTCCGATGTTCCGGTACTGTTCCTGTCGGCGCGAGACGAGGAGATCGACCGCATCCTCGGGCTGGAAATGGGCGGCGACGACTATGTGACCAAGCCGTTCAGCCCGCGCGAGCTGGTGGCGCGCGTCAACGTCATCCTGCGCCGCGCCCGCCCGGTGGCGCCCGACCCCGCCGACGACAAGAACTTCGCGCATGGCAAGCTCAGCCTGGCGCCGGCCAGCCACGGCGCCAGTTTCGACGGCAAGGCGCTGGCGCTGACGGCGATCGAATTCTCGATCCTCAGGGGATTTCTGGCGCGGCCGGCGCATGTGCTGGGGCGCGACCTGGTGGTCGCCAGCGCCTATGCCGCCAACATCCATGTCGCCGACCGTACCGTCGACAGCCACATCCGCAACATCCGCGCCAAGCTGGCGGCGGCGGGCTGTCTCGACGCCATAGAAACCGTGCATGGCGTCGGTTTCCGGCTTGGCCGATGCGGCGCCTGAGCGACGCCAAGTGGATCGGCACCAAATGGCGGCCAAGGCTGGCCACGGTGGTCCTCGCCATCCTCATCATGGTGCTGGCGCTGCCGCTGGTCGGCTTGTTCTTCTTCCGGCTTTATGAAAACCAGCTGATCCGCCAGACCGAGGGCGAGTTGATCGCGCAAGGCGCCGTCATCGCCGCCATCTATGCGCAGAATATCAGTGACGCCGCCATTGCCCCGGAGAAGCTTGGGGTGCCGATGCAGGCTGACAGCGGCGAAGCCAGCCGCGGCGACGACACGCCTTACCAGCCGATCGAGCCGAGCCTCGATCTCGCCTCGGACTATCTGCTGCCAACCCGGCCCGCCGGCATTGCCGCCGCCACCGATCCGGCCTTCGCAGCGATTGGCGCGCGGCTGTCCGGCATTCTCGACACCACGCAGAAAACCACCCTGGCCGGCTTCAGGCTGCTCGACCCGCATGGCGTCGTCATTGCCGGGCGCGATGAGGTTGGCCTCTCGCTGGCCAATGTCGAGGAGGTGCGCGAGGCCCTTGCCGGCCACTATTCCAATGCGCTCAGGCAACGAATTCCCGATCAGCCGCCACCGCCGCTCTATTCGGTCAGCCGCGGCACGAAAGTTCGCGTCTTTGTCGCCATGCCGATCGCGGTCGACGGCCATGTCGCCGGCGTGATCTACCTGTCTCGAACGCCGAACAACATCGTCAAGCATCTCTATGGCGAACGCGGCAAGGTGACGCTGGCGGCCATCGCCATGCTCTCTGGCACGCTGCTGATCGCGCTGGTGTTCCTGCGCACCGTGAGCCGGCCGATCTACGCGCTGATGGAGCGCACGAGGCGCATCGCCGCCGGCGACCGCGACGCGATCCGGCCGCTCGACCATCACGGCACGCGCGAAATGGCCGAGCTGTCCGCCGCCTTCCTCGACATGGCGGAAAAGCTGCAGGCGCGCTCCGACTCGATCCAGACCTTTGCCACCCATGTCTCGCACGAGCTCAAATCGCCGCTGACGGCGATCCAGGGCGCGGCCGAACTCTTGCGCGATTCCGGCGAGGCGATGGACCCGGCAGAGCGCAAGCGGTTTTCCGGCAACATCGTCAACGATGCCGGAAGGCTCAATCTGCTGGTACGGCGCCTGCTCGATCTGGCGCGCGCGGAAAACCTGGCGCCGAGCGGCGAAAGCACGTCGCTCGATGCGGCGCTGGCATTGCTGCCGGTGGACGGCAGGCTGGCTGTGACCATCGAGACGGGCGGCGAAACCGGTCTGCGCATCTCGGCCGAGAATGCGGCGATCGTGCTTGCCAACCTGATCGACAATTCCGCCAGGCACGGGGCGACCCAGGTTTTGCTGGCGGCTGCCAGCGCCGAAGGCAAGGTGACCATTGCGGTCAGCGACGACGGCGCCGGCATCTCGCCGAGCAACAGGGCACGCATTTTCGAGCCGTTCTTCACCACGCGGCGCGAGTCCGGCGGCACCGGCATGGGCCTCGGCATAGTGCTGGCCCTCCTGAAAGCGCATGATGGCACGATCGCGCTGGTTGACTCCGGGCGCGGCACGCGCTTCGAGATCATTGTGCCGGCGGCGTGAAGGATGCCGGCGGCCGGATCGGAGAACAAAGTGCGCTACGACACCGTCATCATCGGCGGAGCCATCGTCGGCTCCTCGGTCGCCTATTATCTGCGCGAGGAAGGCTTTTCCGGCTCCATCGCGCTGATCGAACGCGACCCGCAATTCGCGCATGCGGCAACGACGCTGTCCATGGCCTCGATCCGTCAGCAATTCTCGATTCCGGAAAATATCCGGCTGTCGCAGTTCACGCTAAACCTGTTCCGGCGACTGAAGGAGACCTTCGGCACCGATGCCGATATCGGTTTTCGCGAAGGCGGCTATCTCATCCTGGCCGGCGAGGCCGGGTTGCCGATCCTGAAAGCCAACCACGAGGCGCAGGTCGCCGAGGGCGCCGACATTCTGCTCGAGGATGCCGACCAGCTGGCAAAGCGCTTTTCGTGGCTGTCGACGGAAGGCATCAGCGCCGGCGCCTTCGGCCGCACCGGCGAGGGCTGGTTCGACGCTCATGCGATGCTGACGCTGTTCCGCAAGGCGCTGCGCGACAGACAAATCGATTTCATCGCCGCCGACGTCACCGGCATCGAGAGGCAGGGCAACCGCGTCACCGGCGTGGACCTCGACAATGGCGAAAGACTGCAAGCCGGCATCGTCGTCAATGCCGCCGGGCCGAATGCCGGCAAGGTGGCCGGCATGGCGGGACTCGTCCTGCCCGTCGAGCCGCGCAAGCGCAACGTTTTCGTCTTCGAGGCGCGGGAAAAATACGCCGACATGCCGCTGCTGGTCGACCCATCCGGCATCTATGTCCGGCCTGAAGGCTCGGTCTATCTCACCGGCGGCGCCGAGCCGGAGGAGGGCGATGGCCCCGCCGACCCCCGGGATTTCGACGTCGACTGGCCGCTGTTCGAAGAGGTGATCTGGCCCGTGCTGGCAACCCGTATCCCTGCCTTCGAGGCGATCAAGCCGACACGCGCCTGGGCCGGCCATTACGACTACAACGCGCTCGACCAGAATGCGGTGATCGGCCCGCATCCCGAGGTCGGCAATTTCATCTTCGCCAACGGATTTTCAGGCCACGGCCTGCAGCAGGCGCCGGCCGTCGGCAAGGCGCTGGCGGAGTTGTTGGTGCATGGCGGGTATCGGACGGTGGATTGCTCGGCGTTTGGGTACGCCAGAGTGGCTGAGGGAAGGGCGTTCCGGGAATTGAATGTGATTTGAGGCGGCAAAAGCTCACTGTCGAGTTCCTGCCTACCCCCCTCTGCCCTGCCGGGCATCTCCCCCGCAAGGGGGGAGATTGGCAGCTTCGGCGAAGGCGCCATTCTTGCAACGTCGGCGATTGGCGAAAGCGGTCGCGGCATCTGATCTCCCCCTTGCGGGGGAGATGGCCGGCAGGCCAGAGGGGGGTGCTGTCCCGCGAGAGTCTAAGCAACCATCGCACTGACAGCCATCGCGTTGCCCAGTGCATGCCCGGCAGCCGTGTTGTCGAAAATGCCCCAGACCTCGGCACCGGAAGCGGCCGCTGCTTCCACTTGCCGCGCAAACCGGTCGAGCGTTTCGGCATCGTAACCCGAATGGTAGATGCGCGGCGCGCCGTGCCAGCGGAAATAGGCAAGGCCGGGCGAGCCACCCGGCCCTGCTGCCTCAGGGACCGGGGTCGGGTCAACGGCAACGCGCGTGATCCGGTTGTCAACAAGGAGTGCGTCGGCCTCGGCGCCGAACCAGCTGGGATGGCGCGGCTCGCATGCCAGCCTTGCCAGGCTACGCCTGCCCAACATGTCGAAGAAGCCGCCGGCGACCTCCGGCTCGAAGGGCAGGCTTGGCGGCAGCTGCACCAGAAGCACGCTCAGCTTTTCGCCGAGACCTTCGATCTGCCCGAGAAAGTCCTCTATCAGCCCCTCGCAACCGGCGAGGCGATGCTCATGGGTCATGCTCTTCGGTGCTTTGACCGCGAAACGGAAGTGCTCCGGCACGGCGTGCGCCCAGCGCTCATAGGTCTCGCGGCGGTGCGGTTTGTAGAAGGAGGTGTCGATTTCCACGACCGGAAAGCATTTTGCGTAACGTTCGAGATGCGACCCGGGCTGCGGAAAGTCAGCCTTGTATCGAGACGGAATTCCCCATCCGGCGGTGCCTATCAGAGATCGGCGATTTCCCATGCTGCGGATTTGGACCGGATGAAGCGCGGGTCAAGGGCGACAAGGAGGCGTTGCTCCGCGGGGTCCTGAACACCGTTCCGCATTGCCCGAGAACCTTGCCCGCCGCCCGGTCCCTATCGGCGATTGCTTCTGACGCGACGTCAGCCCTTGCGTGAGAACCAGAACGCGTCGGGCATGCGCTTCATGCCGATACGCTCGTAGAAGCCGACGGCGTCGGGCATCGAGATCAGGCTGATGGCGACCGAAGGCCCAAGCTGCCGGCGGGCCTCGTCCATCAGGCCCTTGCCGATGCCGACGCCTTGCGCCGATTGCGACACGGCGAGCTCTGAGACGTAGCACACCCAGGAAAAATCGGTGATGGCCCTGATAACGCCGATCAGCGGCCTGCCTTCGATGTCGAGCCGCGCCGTGAGCACCAGGTTCGCGCCTGAAAGCATCGCTTGCAGCCGGGCGTCGTCATCGACGGGGCGTGTTTCGCCGAGCGTGGATTCGACCAGCACGCGGCGGAATTCAGCGACGTCGAGCTCAGGCTCACTGGCATAGATAATATTCGATTGTGTGGTCATGGGCGCAAGGTGCACCAGCGGCGGCCGGCTTTAAAGACGTTTGCCGCCGATCTTTCGATCGGGCCGCGCACCAACAGTTGCCTTTTATTTGCCGGCGGCTTTGTGTAAACCGGGCGCAGCAAACCCTGACGCAACGAATTCGATCAAGAACGGGCAAAAGCCATGGAAAAATTCACCAAGCTCACCGGCGTCGCCGCACCGATGCCGATCGTCAATGTCGACACCGACATGATCATCCCCAAGGATTATCTCAAGACGATCAAGCGCACCGGGCTCGGCAGCGGCCTGTTCGCCGAAATGCGCTACAAGGACGATGGCTCGGAAAACCCCGACTTCGTGCTCAACAAGCCAGCCTACCGCAAGGCGCAGATCCTGGTCGCCGGCGACAATTTCGGCTGCGGTTCGAGCCGCGAACACGCGCCGTGGGCGCTGCTCGATTTCGGCATTCGCTGCGTCATCTCGACGTCGTTCGCCGACATTTTCTACAACAACTGCTTCAAGAACGGAATCCTGCCGATCACCGTCAGCCACGAAGACCTGGAGAAGCTGATGGACGACGCCTCGCGCGGCTCCAATGCGACGGTGTCGGTCGACCTCGAGGCCAAGGAAATCCGCGGCCCCGACGGCGGCGTGGTCACCTTCGACCTCGACGACTTCAAGCGCCACTGCCTGCTGAACGGTCTCGACGATATCGGCCTGACCATGGAGAAGGCCGGCGCCATCGCCTCGTTCGAGAAGAAGAACGCTGCCGAGCGTCCTTGGGCCTGAGTGGTAGGAGATGGCCCGGCCGCCACAAAGCCGGGTTCGTGGCGGCTGAACGGAGGGGACAGTCATGACACGTTTTCTTCTTGCCGGCGCCTGCGCGCTGGCGTGGATGCTGATGCCGGTGGCCGGCGCGCAAGCACAGACCGACAAGATACTCGTGCCGGCAGAAGATCCGTCCGCCGATCCGGGCGCGTCGAACAATGCGGCCCTGGCGGACGATGACAGCCAGGGGCCGGTCCCGTTCGAGGGCGGGCAGCTGACCATCACCCAGCCGGAGCAGGATGGCGAGAAGGTGCTGGCCTATGACGGCAAGCAGCTGGCCAGCAATTATGACGTGTTCTTCGACAGAACAGTCAAGGTCGGCGGCGTCGACGTGGCGCTGGTCGATGTCGGCGACGGCGGCAACCAGTGCGGCCCGGCCAAGGTCATCGTCTGGAAGCCGGAAGGCGGCGAGATACAAAGCCTCAAGGTCGAACAGGACGAATGCGGGGCGCCGCCGGCGGCGGTGGCCGACAACGCCATCTATTTCGTGCCGTATCTGTTGCCGGGCGATACGAAGCAAGCGCTGCAATGGTCGCCCAGCGACGGGCTGACGATCTCGGGCGACCTGACCTACGCGCCGGAGCCGGGTACGGACTGGAAGGACGTCGATCCGGCCAAATACCAGAACATCATCGACGCCTTCCACAATGAGGCCGTCTACAAAGCGGCGCAGACGCTGCTCGGCGACACCATGCCCGACATGGCAACCAGCCTGCTGGTCGGCGGCGGCACCGAAAAGATGGCGTCGGGCGCCTTCTACGCCACCGGCTGCGTGCCGCACGCATGCGGCAGCAATGACGGTTTCATGGCGGTCGACCCGGCCAAGCACACGCTCTACTTCGCCCGCCGCGGCGACAATGGCGAGCCGCAGGCCTGGCCGCCGGTGGCGGACTGGCCGGCGGATGTGAAGGAAGCAATGGACAAGGCGCAGGAGTCGGGGAATTAGGGTTTGCGGCAGCGCGGCGAACACTCGGTGTTCATGCTTGTTCCGTCGCGATCCGTCACACCCCCTCTGCCCTGCCGGGCATCTCCCGCTCAAGGGGGGAGATCAGACGTCACTCTGGCTTTCGCCAATCGCAAATGTGGAAAGCGAGAAAGGCGTCCGAACTGCTAATCTCCCCCCTTGAGGGGGAGATGGCCGGCAGGCCAGAGGGGGGTGCTGTCCCGCCGACGACCAAGATTTGCACCTGACTTGGCCCATGGCCGGCCGGCCCTTTCCCTGCAAAAGTGTCCGAAACCACAGCGAGGCTCCATGCGCACACTCATCTCCACCGGTTCGCCCTTCGAAAAAACCGCCGGCTATTCGCGCGCGGTGGTGCAGGGCGACTGGTGCTTCGTGTCGGGAACGACCGGCTACGACTATGCGACGATGACCATGCCGGAAACGGTGGAGGCGCAGACGCGCAATTGCCTGGCGACCATCGCCGAGGCGCTGAGGGATGGCGGCTTCGACATGGCCGATGTGGTGCGGGCGCATTACTACATCACCGACCAGGCCATCGCGGACGTCGTCTTCCCCATCCTCGGCGAGGCTTTCGGCGAGATCAGGCCGGCGGCGACGATGATCGTGTGCCAGCTCAACAAGCCGGAAATGAAGATCGAGATCGAAGTCACGGCGCTGCGGCGCACGGCTTGAGGAGGCCAAAGCCATGACGGTCCGGCGCATCGTAGCCAATATCGGGACGCAGGACGCGGCGGCGGCGAAACGCTTCTATCAGGACGTGCTTGGCCTCGATGTGCTGATGGATCAGGGCTGGATCGTCACCTACGGGTCCGACGAACGGATGCAGGTGCAGATCAGCTTCATGGCCCAGGGCGGCTCCGGCACGCCGGTGCCGGACCTCTCCATCGAGGTCGACGATGTCGATGCGGCGCTGCAAGGCATGAAGGCCGCCGGCTTTGCCGTCGAATACGGTCCGGCCGACGAGCCGTGGGGCGTACGGCGGTTTTATCTGCGCGATCCGTTCGGCCGGTTGGTGAATATTTTGTCGCATAAGTGATTTGTTCCTCTCCCCCTCCTCTGTCGAGGGCGAGGAACCCACGTTCTGAGAGGCGGGCGCCGTCGTAGCGTTCTTCATCCCCTTGCGCCGCAAGCTCTTGGCGTTTAGCAAGGCCGCGGTTTCTCCAAACAGTGTTGGGACGGTTCTCCATGGCTTCGAAAAATCTTCTCCTGCTCGCCGGCGACGGCATCGGCCCCGAGGCGATGGCCGAGGTGAAGAAGCTGATCGCAGCCATGAACGTCAAGCTCGGCAGTGATTTCGTCACCGATGAGGGTCTGGTCGGCGGCTGCGCCTACGATGCGCATGGCGCGGCGATTTCGGATGCCGACATGGCAAAGGCGATGGCTGCGGACGCCGTGCTGTTCGGCGCCGTCGGCGGGCCGAAATGGGACAAGGTGCCTTACGAGGTGCGTCCCGAGGCCGGGTTGCTACGGCTGCGCAAGGATATGGAGCTGTTCGCCAATCTCCGGCCCGCCATCTGCTATCCGGCGCTGGCCGCGTCGTCCTCGCTGAAGCAGGAAGTCGTCGAGGGCCTCGACATATTGATCGTGCGCGAGCTTACCGGCGGCGTCTATTTCGGCGAGCCGAAGCAGATCATCGATCTCGGCAACGGCCAGAAGCGCGGCATCGACACGCAGGTCTACGACACGTTCGAGATCGAGCGCATTTCCGGCGTCGCCTTCGAGCTGGCGCGCACGCGCAAGAACCACGTGACATCGATGGAAAAGCGCAACGTCATGAAATCCGGGGTGCTGTGGAACGAGGTTGTCACCCAGACCCAGAAGACTCGCTATGCCGACGTCAAGCTCGACCACATGCTGGCCGATGCCGGCGGCATGCAGCTGGTGCGCTGGCCAAAGCAGTTCGACGTCATCGTCACCGACAATCTGTTCGGCGACATGCTGTCCGACATCGCCGCCATGCTGACCGGATCGATCGGCATGCTGCCGTCGGCCTCGCTCGGCGCGCCCGATGTGAAGACCAGGAAGCGCAAGGCGCTGTACGAGCCGGTGCATGGCTCGGCGCCCGACATTGCCGGACAGGGCATCGCCAACCCGATCGCCATGATCGCGTCGTTTGCCATGTGCATGCGATATTCCTTCGGCATGGTCGATGAGGCCGACAAGCTCGAAGGCGCAATAGCCGCCGTGCTCGACGACGGGCTCCGGACGAAGGATATTTTGTCCGAGGGCATGACCGAAGTCGGCACTGTCGCAATGGGCGATGCCATCATCGCCAAGTTCCTGGCTTAGCGGCCGACTCAGCGGATCTCGCCGGCCAGCCGTTTCAGCAGGCCGACGAGTTGCGCCTCATCCACGGTTGAGAAAAAAGCAGCGTCGGCGGCTTCGACGGCGACGATAGCGCGCTGGACTGCGGCCGTCCCCGTCGTGGAGACGCGGATCACCTTGGCGCGGGAATCCCGCGGGTCGGTGTCCCGCACAATCAGTCCCTTTGCCTCAAGCCGGGCGACGACGTCCGACGTCATCTTCACCTCGGTGCCGGCCTGCGCGGCGAGTTGGACCTGGTTGGGCGGCTCGCCATATCGGCCGAGCCACATCGCCGAAGCCAGCAGCACGAACTGGACATGGGTAAGGTCAAGCGGGGCCAGCGCCGCCGTCATGACGCGCTGCCAGCGCATGGTGGTTCGCCAGAGCAGCAAGCCGGGGCTCTCGGATGGTCCGCTGAAGCGCGTGTTCAGATCCCCTTGATCAGCCACCGTTCGCCAACACCATTGCCTGCTCGAACAGTTTAGCCATCGAAGTGTCGAAATCGCCGCTGATCTGCGGCCCGAGCTCTGGTCCGACCTCGGCGGCCGATGGGCCGGAAATCTCGAGGCGATGAGTCACTTGAGTGCCACCCTCGACCGGCGTCAGCGTATGCCTGAACAGCAGTTTCGTGTCGCCGAACGAGGTCTCGTCGGCATAGGTTACAGCGTCGACGAGGTCGACGATCGTCGATTCGAAGGTGTCCTGCCCGACGGGCGTTACAGAGACGCGGGTGCCCTTGGCGAACGGGCCGTGCAGCACGAAGGTATCGGAGCCTTCGTAGGTGAGGCGGCCTTCGTGCAGCGCCTTGAGCGCGTTCCAGATGGCCTGCGCCGAAAGGGGGGAAATTGCGGTGTACTCGTTGGTCCACATTTGTCTTGGCTCCATCATCCGTTTTCGATCGTCGATTTGATGATTGCACAGATTGTCTGTGCACAGACTAAATGGCAAGAGAAATATTTCGTTCGTTCGGTCAAAACAGCAGCTGCCTTCCCGGCTGCGACCTAAGCCATTGTTATAGCACGGCTGTCCGCAAACAGCCGGCTGCTCATTTCTTGGTGCGGGTCTAGGCTCCGCCTCCTCTAGGCACCGGCCCCCACTGGTTTTCGTGGGCCTGGGTCGGGATCAATCCGAGTATCAGCGCGAGGATCAGCGTAGCCGGAGCGAACATGAAGGTGATTGCGAAGTAAGGTATTGCCAGCCAGCCGGTCAGGCCGATGTCGTGCAAGCGGCGCACGACGAGCCCGACCCAGGGCAGGAACGTCGCTAGCCAAAACAGCCCCCAGACGCCGATCATCACAATCGGCCAGTTGCCGGCATCGAAATTGCCGACGGCCTGGTCGGCGAGGGCGCCGGCAATTCCGACCAGGATGAAGCTGACGGTCCAGAACAGGCAGTAGCCCCAGAATTCCTTGCGGCGGGCGCGTTCGGCGAAGTTGATGTAGTTGCGCGTCACGCCTCGCCAGAAATAACCCGGCAGTCCGCTATCGCGAACCGCGCCGTCTTCCGCCAGGCGGCCGAAATGCTGTGGGGCGGCTGAAGCGGCAGCCGCCTTGGGCGGCGCGGCGCTTGCCGCTGGCGCAGCGGTGGCGGGACTGGCGGGCTGGGCGCGGATTGAAAAAACGTCGCGCGCCTGACCGCTTGCCGGCAGAAACTCGACCACAGCGCCGTTCGCGATCACGGTATCACGGCGCAGATCCTCGCGCGCGAAGGTGTAGCGGTTGCCGTCCGCCCCGGTGATGAAGCCGAAACCCTGGGCCTCGTCATAGTGAAGAACTTCGCCGCGCATTTAGCCTCGCCCCCGTGCAGGCACAGACTGTTCAAAGTTGCGGCGGACTGCAAGGGGGTGGACGAAATGGAGGGCGAACGGTTCAGGCATGAGTTGCTTTATTTTCCGGTGCGTTGGCGCTGCCCCTCACCTGCCTGCCGGCATCCTCTCCCCGTATAGTGGCGGGGAGAGGGGTCGCTGTTATCGACGATTCCGCCAATCGCCAACGTTGCAAGAGAGCGCCAAGGCTGCGGTCAGCCCTTTCTCCCCGTCACTATTCGGGGAGAAACGCCCGGCAGGGCAATGAGGGGCAGCGCCTACATCTGTAATTGGCCGATAAGAGCCTCAAACCGGCCGCTTCTTCGGTTTCTTGTTCTTCGGCGGTCCAGCCTTGTCGAATTTCGGTTTCCCGGCCCAAGGCTTTGCATCGCCGGGGGGCCGTTCCCGCTTCTCGAATTTCGGCTTGTGTGCGCTTTGCGGCGCCTCGAACGGGCGCTTGCCGCGATGCGGCTTCTTGTCGGGCTTCGGCGCCTGGTAGCCGGCCCGCGACAGGTCGGGCGTGCCGTCCAGGCGCTTCACCGCAATGTTGCCCTGCAATTTCTTGTCGGGGCCGACGGCGGCGAGGAAGCGATCGGCCCAGTCGGCCGCGATCTGCACGTAGGTCTCATCCTGCTGCATCTTGATGGAGCCGATCTCGCGCTTGGAGATGTTGCCGGTGCGGCACAGCATCGGGATCAGCCAGCGCGGCTCGGCATTTTGCTTGCGCCCGATCGACAGCGAGAACCAGACACTGTCGCCGAAGTCGTCGCGCCGGCTTGGCGCTTCATCGCGGCGCTCGAATTTTTCGCCCGCCGGTTTGTCACGCGAAGGCGTGAACGGTGCGACATCCGTAAGCTCCTCGGGCGCCGAGCGGCTGGCGCGGCATTGGCGCACGAAGGCGGCCGCAATCTGTTCGGCGCCATGCCTGGCCAGAAGCGTGTCGACGAAACCGCGCTCGTCCTCGGCTACCGGCTCGTCGAAGACTGGATCGGCAAGGATGCGCTCGTCATCGCGCTTGATCACGTCGTCGGCCGAGGGCGGGCTCGCCCATGTCGCCTTCAGCCCTGCATTCTGCAGCAGGCGCTCGGTGCGCTTGCGGGCGCCGTTGGGCACGATCAGCGCGCTGACACCCTTGCGGCCGGCGCGGCCGGTACGGCCGCTGCGATGCAGCAGCGTTTCGGGATTGGTCGGCAGATCGGCATGGATGACCAGTTCGAGATTGGGCAGGTCGATGCCGCGCGCGGCGACATCCGTGGCGATGCAGACTTTGGCGCGTCCGTCGCGCATCGCCTGCAGCGCGTGGGTGCGTTCGTTCTGGCTGAGCTCGCCCGACAGTGCGACGACGGAAAAATTGCGGTTGTTGAAGCGTGCCGTCAGATGATTGACGGCGGCGCGGGTGTTGCAGAACACCAGCGCGTTCTTCGCCTCGTAAAAGCGCAGCACGTTGATGATGGCGTTCTCGCGGTCGGGATAGGCGACATTCAGCGCCCGGTATTCGATATCGAGATGCTGCTTTTCCTCGCCGCCGGCCGAGATGCGTACGGCGTCG
Organism: Mesorhizobium sp. M0514; assembly: GCF_040321145.1. NCBI lineage: Bacteria > Pseudomonadati > Pseudomonadota > Alphaproteobacteria > Hyphomicrobiales > Phyllobacteriaceae > Mesorhizobium > Mesorhizobium sp. M0514. The sequence goes on along the minus strand of NZ_JAMYQZ010000010.1, from coordinate 28,476 downwards.
CGCTGATAGCCTTGCGCCAGCGTGGCGATCGAGCGCGGCACGGTGGCCGAAAACATCAGCGTGCGGCGCTGAGCCGGTGCGGCATCGAGGATGAATTCGAGGTCCTCGCGAAAGCCGAGGTCGAGCATCTCGTCGGCCTCGTCCAGCACCACGGCTTTCAGCGCCGACATGTCGAGGGAGTTGCGGGTGATGTGGTCGCGCAGGCGGCCGGGCGTGCCGACGACGATGTGGGCGCCGCGCTCCAGCACGCGCCGTTCGGAGCGCATGTCCATGCCGCCGACGCAGGACGCGACGGTGGCGCCGGTCGGCGCGTAGAGCCATTGCAATTCGCGCATCACCTGCAAAGCGAGCTCGCGCGTCGGCGCCACGGCCAGCGCCAGCGGTGCGCCAGCCTGGTCAAAACGTTCGGCGCTTCCAAGAAGGGTCGGCGCCAAAGCGAGGCCGAAGGCGACGGTCTTGCCTGAGCCGGTCTGCGCCGACACCAGAGCGTCGGACTCGCCGAGCTCCAGCACGGCCTTCTGCACTGGCGTCAGCTCGGTATAGCCGCGTTTTTCCAGCGCTTCTGCCAGCGCAGGAACAATAGCTTCGAAATTGGACATCTCACTCTTTCGGAATTCAGGGTCTGGGCTCATCATGGAGCACATGCCGGGGCTGACGCACGCCAGCCAAACACTATTTGGGCGTTCGTACTTCTTGCGGCCGCTATTGTACAGGGCAGGCGTGTGCCTGGCCGCAATTGACTCCTGACGCAAACCGCGTAAAAGCCGGCATCGAACGGGATCATTTTCGATGCGCGGCCTTCTGATGGCTCTTCTTGCATTCGACTTCCCCGGCCACAATCATGGGGCCGGGCGCGTTGGCGCGTCTTACCGTTCCAGCAAAACTATGGCCAAAACCACCACCAAAACGGTGTGATTCCCTTGGCCTAACCACCCTCTCCCGGGTCCGGCCCGGGGGACGAAACCCGCATTGGCCGGCGGGTTTTCTCCAAAAACCAAGCGGAGAGGGACAGGAGATTTCTGATGAGTTTCAAGGTTGCGGTAGTCGGCGCCACGGGCAATGTGGGTCGCGAAATGCTCAACATACTGGAAGAGCGCGGCTTTCCGGTAAGCGAAGTCGTGGCGCTGGCCTCGCGGCGCAGCCAGGGCACCGAAGTGTCGTTCGGCGACCGTTCGCTGAAGGTCAAGACGCTCGACCAGTATGATTTTTCCGACACCGACATCTGCATCATGTCGGCCGGCGGCAACGTCTCGAAGGAGTGGTCGCCGAAGATCGGCAAGCAGGGCTGCGTCGTCATCGATAACTCGTCGGCCTTCCGCTATGATCAGGACGTGCCGCTGATCGTGCCGGAAGTGAACCCGGATGCGATCTCGCTGTTCACCCGCAAGAACATCATCGCCAATCCGAACTGCTCGACGGCGCAGCTGGTCGTGGCGCTGAAGCCGCTGCACGATGTTGCCACCATCAAGCGCGTCGTCGTCGCCACCTATCAATCGGTATCCGGCGCCGGCAAGGAAGGCATGGACGAACTCTTTACACAAACCCGCGCGGTGTTCGTCGCCGATGGCGTCGAGGTCAAGAAGTTCACCAAGCGCATCGCCTTCAACGTCATTCCGCACATCGACGTCTTCCTCGACGACGGCTCGACCAAGGAAGAGTGGAAGATGGTCGCCGAGACCAAGAAGATGCTCGACCCCAAGATCAAGCTGACGGCGACCTGTGTGCGCGTGCCGGTGTTCATCGGCCATTCCGAAGCCGTCAACATCGAGTTCGAAAAGCCGATCACCGCCGACGAGGCGCGCGATATCCTGCGCGAAGCGCCAGGCTGCCAGGTCTTGGACAAGCGCGAGGATGGCGGCTACATCACGCCGCTGGAATCGGCCGGCGAGGACGCCACCTTCATCTCGCGCATCCGCGAGGATTCGACCATCGACAACGGCCTGTCGATGTGGATCGTCTCCGACAATCTGCGCAAGGGCGCGGCGCTGAACGCGGTGCAGATCGCCGAGCTGCTGGTCGAGCGCGGCCTGATCCAGCCGAAGAAGAAGGCGGCATAGTTTATTCGCTCACGGGCCGTATCGCCGCTGCCGCGGCGGGCCCCCCGCGGGGGCGCCGGAAAGCCGGCGGCCCGCAGTCGCGGGCTCGGCCTTCGGCCGAAGCCTTCCTTCTCCCCGTTCACGGGGAGAAGGTCCCGGCAGGGGGATGAGGGCAGCGCTGACCTCTGTTGAGAAAAGCCTTTGAACGATCCCACCAAAATCGTGCTGCGCCCCGCCACGGCTTTGGATGCCGCGACCATCGCCATTGTCATGCGGGCCGCACTTGGTTCGTTCTCCTGGATGCCGGTCATCCACACGCCGGATGAGGATCTTGCCTTCATCCGCGAGATCGTGCTGTCCCGGCAGCAGGTGACGGTCGCCGAGGCCGGCACCGGCATTGTCGGCTTCATTGCCCTGAGCGGCGATTGGGTGGAACAGCTCTATCTCGACCCCGCCTGGACGGGGCAAGGCATCGGCAGCCGGCTGCTGGTGCAAGCGACCGCCGCGCTACGGATCGTCAAACTGCATTGCTTCCAGGCCAACACCGGCGCGCGTCGCTTCTACGAGCGCCATGGCTTTCGCCCCGAGGTGTTCGGCGAGGGCACCACCAACGAAGAAGGCCTGCCGGATATCCTCTACGTGCGTCGCGCTTGATACTCAGCCGGCGCTATCCTTGGCCAGTTGGCGCAATAACTCCATCGCTTCCTCGGCCCGCTCAGCGGGCACGAACAGATGGTCATGATAGAAAGCAGAGACCGGATTGACGCCCATGCCGGCGGCGGCCAGCCGGGCGGTGATGGCGGCGAGGAAGCCGACGGCTTCCAGCGAGGAGTGGACGTTCAGGGTGATCATGCGGCAGCGGAAGGCGGACTGCAGCCCGGCGGCCTGGTCTTCGGGCAAGATCAGCGTCGTGCCCTCCTTCTCGCGAAACAGCATCACCGGATTGAGCGTCTCGGGAACCGGTGCACCGGGGACCAGGGTGGCGAAGACATGGACGCCGGGAAGCAGTTCCGGCGTCATCGCCGCCAGCAGCTTTTTCAGATCAGTCTCGCCAGCCATTCGCTCGTCTCTCGCCCAGCCCTATCAATAGCCGTGACTGGTGGATGTCGATAGTCCGTCAAGGTGGAGGGACAGCGCCCCCTCTGCCCTGCCGGGCATCTCCCCCGCAAGCAGGGAGATCGGCGGTTTCGATGCTCCGCTCATTCATGGAGCATTGCCGAAGCGGTCGAGCGTGTAATCTCCCCCCTTGCGGGGGAGATGGCCGGCAGGCCAGAGGGGGGTGTGAAGGATCGCCACGCAGCGGCTTTTGCTTGCTGCTATCCAAAAAGAATCCGCACCCTGTAGGATCGCCGCCCCATCGCTCGTCCTTGGTCCGAAGCCGGCAAACGGCTCGAACCGCTTAGGAGGGAACACCCGTGAGTATTTCTCAAACCATGCCCGTCTCATCGGGCGCCCTGTGGACCGGCCGCGTGCTCAGCGGCCTCATCATCCTGTTCATGATCTTCGACGGGGTCATCAAGCTGCCGCCGCTCGATGTCGTCACCCAGACCATGGTGCCGCTCGGCTGGCCGGCCGATGTCAATGTTGCGCGCACGCTCGGCATTATCGGGCTGATCTCGACCGCGCTCTATGCGCTGCCCCGCACCTCGGTGCTCGGCGCCATCCTGCTCACCGGCTATCTCGGCGGCGCCATCGCCACAAACATGCGCGTCGGCAGCCCGTTGTTTTCGCACACGCTGTTTAGCGTCTATCTCGGCATCATCCTGTGGGGCGGTCTCTATCTGCGCGACCCAAGCGTGTGCGCCCTGATCCCGTTCAGCCGTTAAGCGAGGAGAAAACATGCTCAGCACCATTCTCATCCTCCTGGTCGTCATCATCGCCGCCGTGCTCATCTATGCGGCGACGAGGTCGAATGATTTCGTCACCGCCCGCACCGCCAGCATCAAGGCCGCGCCGGAAGCGATCTTTCCGCTGATCAACAATTTCAAGCACTGGCCGGAATGGTCACCCTACGAAAAGCTCGACCCGCTGATGAAGCGCACGCTGTCGGGCGCTGATACCGGCAAGGGCGCCGCCTACGCCTGGGAAGGCAATGCCAAGGCCGGCAAGGGACGCATGGAGATCGTCAATTCCGTGCCATCCTCGCTCGTGTCGCTGAAGCTTGACTTCGAGAAGCCGTTCCGGGCCAACAACAGCGTCGACTTCACCCTGAAGCCCTCGGGCGACACCACCGCAGTCACCTGGGCAATGCGCGGCAGCCGGCCCTTCATTGCCAAGCTTTTGGGCCTCTTCATGAATTTCGATACGCTGATCGGCAAGGATTTCGAGGCTGGCCTCGCCAATCTGAAGAAGGCCACTGAAAGGTAAAACGTCCTGCATTTCAACAAGCTCGGCGGCGGTCGTTACGAATGTGACAGGCGCGCGCACCGGGATCTCTCACGTCTTCGGGATCAAATCAGCTGTCTGGGAGTTAGAGCCGTGGCGGCGAGGACGGCGATCCGCGTGAGAGAGGAACGACAATGAAAAAAGCGATGATCATTCTGGTACTGGCGACCGCACTGGGTGCGTGCTCGCAAACCGAAAAGGGTGCCGCGGTCGGCGGCCTCGGCGGCGCGGCGGTTGGCGCAGCTGTGGCAAATGATCCGGTTCAGGGCGCCGTCGTCGGCGGCGCCGTCGGCGCCGTGGCCGGCGCGCTGATCGGCCGTGCCAGCGAAAGCGGTCAATGTCGCTACCGCGGCCGCAACGGGCGCACCTATATCGCCAGCTGCCCCGACGGTTATTGAACACAGCCAGGTCCAACATCGGAAACCGGCGGCTATAGATCGCCGGTTTCGCTGTTGCCCAAGGCAGCTGGACCATGGCTGCCTGCGCTACAGCAATCCCCGGATATGCTCCCAAGCCAGGCGGCCCAGGCGCGTGTCGGCGTCGTCATTGCCGCCATGGGCATGCAGCCTCGAGCGCGGCGTGATTTCGCCCGGCAGCAGAATGCGGTGGCCGGCGTCGGGCACTGAGACGAGGCAGGTGGTCATTGCGGTGTCCTGGCGACACCGAACGATCGACTGGGCAAAATCCAGCGATGGCCATAGCGCGTCGTCGCCGCCCGCAACCAGAACAATGTCGGCTGAAATAGCTTCGACGGGAATGGCAGCCTTGGCCGCTGCGTCCTTGAAGGTTTGCAAGGCACGTAGGAAGAGCCCCCGGTAGGACACCAGACCATCGACATACTCAGCGTTCCAAGCGGGATTGCTTGGGACAAACGGCAAAGGAATCCCCTCGAGCGTCCACGACGATCGTTCCGGCCAGCTGACGCCGTCGCGGCCCGGCCCGATATTGCCCCAGACCACCGATGTCGGGCTGATCGCAACCACGAGGCCGATGCGTGGATCGTGAGCCGCCGCAAGCAGGGAGGCCTCGGCGCCTTTCGAGGTCCCGACATAGACGATGCGCCGGCATCCCATCTGGACAAGATAGTCGGTCGCCGCGAAAAACGTTTCGAGCGGGATCTCGCAAATGCCGGGCACCTGACCTTCGCCGCCAAACCATTGCAGCGCGAGAGCGGATGCTCCTTCCTTGGCAAAGAGCCGGGCGCGGGTGACGTCGATGCGGCCGCTCGATCCGCTGAGCACGACGACGCCTGTCGTGGCGCCGGCGCATCGCAACAGCGTTCCGGCTACGCCGCCGAAAAGGGTCTCTTCCGTGACGGTCCGCTCAGTCATCTTTCGTTCGAACGCATATGACATCGCCGCACATTAGCAAAACGGCGGGCACAGGCCCGCCGTTTTGTCGATGCGATGACGCGATGCTTATTCGGCGGTGGCGGCTTCCGCTTCGGCCGGGGCTGCAGCAGCGGCGGCAACGGCGGCGGCAGCGTCTTCCTGGGCCTTCTTCAGCAGAGAGGCGCGTTCCTGCGCCTTCTTGCCGGGCTCGGCCTTCTTCGGGTTGGAGCGGGCTTCGCGCTTGAGGAGGCCGGCCTCATCGAGGAAGCGCAGCACGCGGTCGGTCGGCTGGGCGCCGTGCGACAGCCAATGCTTGACGCGGTCGGCGTCGACCTTGACGCGCTCGCCGTCCTTGGGCAGCAGCGGGTTCCACGAGCCGATCGACTCGATGAACCGGCCGTCGCGCGGCGAACGGGCGTCGGCAATGACGACGTGGTAGTAAGGGCGCTTCTTCGAGCCCGCACGGGCCAGTCTGATCTTCAAGGGCATTTCATTTCTCCTAAAATTTCTGATGTCAGTGTTGGGTTAATGGCTTTGTCTGGTGCAGGTCGTTGTCCCAAAACCGCTGCGCACTTTTGGGCGACATGCACTTTGTTAGCCGGTTTTGCTTGCGCCGTTGGACGCGGCGATCTGCTCGTGATGGCGGATCACTTCGCGGACGACGAAGTTGAGGAATTTTTCCGCGAAATCGGGGTCGAGATGAGCGTCCTTCGCCAGCTGGCGAAGGCGGGTGATCTGCTCCTGCTCGCGCGCCGGGTCGGCGGGCGGCAGGCCATGCTCGGCCTTGAGCACGCCGACCGCCTTGGTGCAGCGGAAGCGCTCGGCCAGCATATGAATGAGGGCGGCGTCGATGTTGTCGATCGAGGCGCGATAGCCGGCCAGGATGGTGCGTGCGTCGGCCATGTCTTTTTCTTCGTTCATAGCGTCCTCACTTCTTCTTTCCGAGGCCGGGCAGACCACCGCCGCCAAGGCCGGGAAGCTTCATGCCGCCGGGCAGACCGGGCAGGCCACCGCCGCTCGGGGTGGGCGGGCCCTTCATGCCGCCAAGGCCGGGCATCTGCTTCTGCAAGGCTTCGAGCTGCTTGGGATCCATCTTGGAGAGGTCGGGCATGCCGCCGCCCATCATGCCCCCAGGGCCGCCCATGCCGCCAGGCATCATGCCGCCGAGGCCCATCTTGGAGGCAAGGCCGCCCATCATGCCGCGCATCAAGCCGCCGCCTTTGCCCTTGCCGCCCATCGCCTTCATCATGTCGGCCATGCCGCGATGCATTTTCAAGAGCTTGTTGATCTCGGCCGCATCCGTGCCTGAGCCGGCGGCGATGCGCTTCTTGCGCGAATGTTTCAGCATGTCCGGATTGGCGCGTTCGGCCTTGGTCATCGACGAGATGATGGCTAGCTGGCGGCCAAACATCTTGTCGTCGAGGCCGGCGGCGGCCATCTGGTCCTTCATTTTGCCCATGCCGGGCATCATGCCCATGATGCCGCCCATGCCGCCCATTTTCGACATCTGCTGAAGCTGGCCGGCAAGGTCGTTCAGGTCGAACTTGCCCGACTGCATCTTTTTGGCCATCGCCGCCGCCTGCTCGGCGTCGATGTTTTCGGCGGCCTTTTCGACCAGCGAGACGATGTCGCCCATGCCGAGGATGCGGTCTGCAATACGCTTGGGGTGGAATTCCTCCAGCCCGTCCATCTTTTCGCCGGTGCCGATCAGCTTGATCGGCTTGCCGGTGACGGCGCGCATCGAAAGCGCGGCACCGCCACGGCCATCGCCGTCCATGCGGGTCAGCACCAGGCCGGTGATGCCGACGCGCTCGTCGAAGCTTTTGGCAAGGTTGACGGCGTCCTGGCCGGTCAGCGAATCCGCGACCAGCAGGATTTCGTGCGGGCTCGACATTTTCTTGATGTCGGCCATCTCCACCATCAGCGGCTCATCGATATGGGTGCGGCCGGCGGTGTCGAGGATGACGACGTCATGACCGCCGAGCTTGGCTGCCTGGACGGCGCGCCTGGCGATGTCGACCGGGTTCTGGCCCGCAATGACAGGCAGGGTCGCGACTTTGACCTGCTCGCCGAGCTGGCGCAGCTGCTCTTGCGCCGCGGGCCGCCGCGTGTCGAGCGAGGCCATCAGAACCTTCTTGTTCTGGCGCTCGGTCAGGCGCTTGGCGATCTTGGCGGAGGTCGTCGTCTTGCCGGAGCCCTGCAGGCCGACCATCATGATGACGACCGGCGCCGGCGCATTGAGGTCGATGGCGACGCCCTCGGCGCCGAGCATGTCGACCAACTCGTCATGGACGATCTTGACGACCATCTGTCCGGGCTTGATCGACTTGACGACAGCCGCGCCGACGGCCTTCTCGCGCACCTTGTCGGTGAAGGAACGCACCACTTCCAGCGCAACGTCGGCTTCGAGCAGCGCACAGCGCACCTCGCGCAACGCCGCCGAGACATCAGCCTCCGACAGCGCGCCGCGGCCGGTCAGGCCGTTCAGGATGGAGCCAAGGCGCTCCTGAAGTGATTCAAACATTGGTCAACCCGCCGCGCGAGAGCGCCTTGGATTCATGGTGATCCCTGTCGGGCCGATGGCCCTCCACGCCTCTTGTGCGCTCCTGCAGCGATTCAAACATTCCGTTTCCTTTTTCTCAGGCACCCCGATGGTGCCCGAGAGGTAGTGCGTTCGCGCCGCTCATCCAAGCAAAGCTCAAAACCAAAAAGCACCCGGGGGCGCTCAGCGCTGCCGGGTGTTGGCCTCCAGGATCTGTTTACAGCACCCACCTCAAAAGGTTTTGGCGTCCTGGTCGGCTTGCTCGGAGGGATACTCGTCGCGGATTTCGGGGCTGTAGACAGGAAATCGGCCGAAGAGTCAAGACAAGGGCAGCTTCCCGGTCTCTGGATCGGTCCCTGTTTAGTTCACCCTGCATCCCGAGGGTCGGCCGTAACCTTCAGCGGCGAGCGCGGGTGCAGAAGCAGCAGGATCGTCAGCAAGGTGCAGACGATACCGATGGCGGCGATGATGACGGCATCCGTCGTCGTCCAGTCCGGACCTTCCAGCGGCTTGGCGTTGAACAGGGCGAAGGAATTGTAGTTCTCCTGATGCGAGATCAGCAGGAAGCCGGTGAGATTGTTGCCGAGATGGGCGCCGAAGGCGGCGCCGAGATTGCCGGTGACATAAACCACCAGCGTCAACAGCAAGGCGAAGGCGGCGATCGAGGCCAGCACGCAGGCGTTGATGGCGGCGGTCGAGCCCGGGCTCCAATGCAAGGAGGTGAACAGCAAAGCGGGCAATAGCGCCCACACGTAAGGGCTCTCGAAGCGCCTGGCCAGGCCGCGCAGCAGATAGCCGCGAAACAGCATCTCCTCGGACGAGGTCTGCAGCAGGGTCAGCGCCACGATCGGGAGCAGGAACAGCAGCCAGGTCGACAGGTTGATCGTGCCGCGGGCGATTTCGGGCTGTAGCCAGTAGAGCAGGATTTCGGAAAGCGCCGATGTGATCAGCACCGCGACCAGGCCCTTGAGGAAGCCCGACAAGGACACGCGGCGACTGGCGCCGAAAAGCGCCGAGAGCGGCTCGCCATGGACGAAACGCATGGCAAGCCAGAGGCCGAGCCAGATGCCGGTAAACGAGGTGAGTGCGGTGAGTATGCCGATGGGCGAGGCCAGAAAGCCCTGAAGCGGCCCGCGCGGATCGTCCGGCAATACATGCCAGACGATCGCGACATAGGTGCCGCCAAGCACCACAACCAGGGTGATCGCCACCCAGAACAGGACGACGACTGCCGTTCCAATTATCAGCCGCGGCAGGTTCGTCTTTTCGGTGGCCGTGTTGCTATAGCGCTCGAAGGCGGCTGGATCTGATATCACGCGAGTTCCTCTGCCGAACGCATCGGGTCGCATGATCTAGGGGATCGTCGGCTCTCGCGCAATTGCTGCTGTTCAGCGACCCTTTTGCCGCCCTCAGCCTCGGCAGGAGGGCGGCACGAGTTCACTTGTCATTCTTTCCAGGCAAAATCAGCGCACGACGTACATGATGCGCCGTGTCTGTGGGTCGACCAGCGCCTGCTGGCCATTCACATAGACGTAGCGGTAGCGGTAGTCGGGGATTTCGCGCAGTTCGACCGTGTCGGGCAAGGTGGCACCGGTCACCACCTCGCCCTCGAGATAGACAGGATCGAGCCGGTGCGTGCTGACATAGGTGCCGACTTCCGCCGGTGGCCTGTCGATGGCGTCGACGGGGCCGTCGTCGGACAGAATCGCACCGGTATAGGTATCGGGATAATCATCCTGCGGCGGTGTAACCACGGTGATGGCGGCGTCGGCGGGGCGGCGTGTCAGAACGACCCGGTTGCCGCCGAAATCGGCCGTGACATAGTCGGAATAGACCCAGCCCTGGCCTCCGGCTTCGGCAATGGTGCACCATTTGCTGTTTTCGATGCAGCCATTGAGCGTCGCCGACTGGCCGGCGGCGAGCACGCCGATCACAGGATATTGCGGGCCGGGGCCGGCGCGCACATTAAGATCGGTGACGGCCGAGACGGCGGTATCGGCGAGTGCCACACCCGACATCGCGACAAGCGCCCCGGCGACGGCCGGAAACAATATGCGTCTCATGGTTTCTCTCCCTTTCATGGTCCCTCGCGACACCAAACGAAACCAGAACGCATGCGTTCCGGCTAAAATACCGACGCCAGCTCACGATTTGTTCCGGTTTCTTTCGGCAAACCGGTCAAAAGCTCATGCACGAAGCTGAGTTTCTGCGCCGTCACGTCCGAAATGACGAAGGGATAAAGGTCGGGCAGGCCCATGCAGCGGTTGATCGAGTTGGAGGCTTCCGAGAGTACCAGCCAGCGGGCGAGAATCTTTTCGAACGGCTCGGGCACGGCGTCAGGTTCCGCGGGCGCCGCCTGCAACCGGCCGCCGGTGTCGCCTTGCGGCAGCACATTGGTCTCCATCGTCTCAAGCTGGCCGAGTGGAAAATTCAGCGCGTGCACCATCTCCAGCGTGTCGGTGATGTGGAGATGGTGCGCCCAAGTCTCGGCCCAGTCTTCCCATGGATGCGACGTCGCATAGGCGGAGATATGGTTCTGCTGCCAGTCGGGCGCAGCGCCATTGGCGTAATAGGCCTTCAGCGCCTGCTCGTAGTCGGGGCGTTCGTCGCCGAACAGCGCCCGGAAGGCATCGAGCCGTTGCGGCTCGTCGCGGATCAGCCGGTCCCAGTAGTAATGGCCAAGCTCATGACGGAAATGACCGAGCAGCGTGCGGTAATTTTCGCCCATCTCGACGCGACGCCGCTCGCGCTCGGCCGAGTCCGCCTCGGCGACGTTGAGCGTGATCAGGCCGTTGTCGTGGCCGGTAAGGATGCGTTCGCCGCCGGGACCGCCGCCGATCGGATCGGCAATGAAGTCGAAGGCGAGGCCGATTTCGTCGCCGTGCTTGTGCTTGGGCGCGACCGGAAGGCCGAAGGCGAGCAGCGAATAGACGGCGCGCTTCTTGGCCGCCTCGACGCGAATCCAGCGGCGGCGGTTGCCGTCGACGGAGAGGTCGGGGATCAGCTGGTTCAGCAAGCAGGCGCGGCAGTAGGTATGGCCCGGTTCGGCCATCCAGTTGCAGGCGCATTCATCCGCATTGGTGCAGTGGAAGATGCCGTCGACGTCAGACAAGGCAAAGCGCGCATGCTCGGGATCGTAAAGCACGAGACTCCCGCAATTCAGGCACTGCGCATTCTCGAAGTAGAGGCGGTGGCCGCAATGCGGGCAGTCGAACAGTTTCATGTCGATCTCGATGCGTCAGGCGTTGGCGTATGGCGTCAGAGGAGGAATATGGTGCGGAGCGGCGCCTCGCCCAAACGCCCGCGACGGGCCGCCGTTCCATGCCCCCGTCACCTCTTTTTACCCGAGCAGCGAATTCGCCTGCCCGGCGCCCGGGCGTTTCGGCCACAATAAGCACTTGATCGTAAGCAAATTCCGCTGCATTGGCCAGGGTAGCGCCGGGGGTACGGTGACAATGGCGCGTTTCGCTGGCAAGTTCGCAACCGGGACGTGATTCAGGCAATCAGGAGAAAAAGCATGGCATTGCTTGCCAAGGGAAAGATTATTGCTGCCGCGGTGGTCGCGGTACTTGCGCTGGCGACGGGCGCGCAGGCGGCGGCCAGCTGCGGCAAGACCGGCGCGGGCTTCGAAGCGTGGAAGCAGGACTTTGCCGCGCAGGCCAGGTCCGAAGGTGTCGGCGGGAAGGGTCTGGCTGCTCTGGCCGGTGCCAGCTACGCGACAAAGACAATCTCCGTCGACCGCGCCATCCACAAGGCGTTCAGCGGTTCGGTGGACGCCTTCATGAAGCGCCGTGGCGGAGCTGCGATCATTTCCAGGGGCCGTGCGCTGAAGAAGTCGAATGCGGCGATGTTCGACAGGATCGAGAGCAATTACGGCGTGTCGCCGGGCGTGTTGCTGGCCATCTGGGGCATGGAAACCGGCTTCGGAGCCTCCCTGGGCAACCAGAACACGGTCTCCGCCATTCTGACGCTTGCCTATGATTGCCGTCGCCCGGGGTTCTTTTACCCGCATGCCATTGCGGCGCTGAAGCTGGTCGATCGCGGCGCGCTGAGCGCCTCGTCGGTTGGGGCTGCGCATGGCGAGATCGGCCATACGCAGTTCCTGCCCGGCAATGTCCTGAAGTATGGCGTCGGCAACGGAAATCTGCGCGACAAGGCGACGGCCTTGGCTTCGACGGCCAACTTCCTCAAGGCTCATGGCTGGCGGGCGGGTGCGAGCGCGAGTGCGAATATGGGGGCCATCGCCGGCTGGAATTCCGCCAGCGTCTACCAGCAGGCCATCGCCCAGATCGCCGACGCGATCGACGGCGGCTGACAGAAATATCCAGATCGAAGAACGGAAAGCCCGGCCATGCGCCGGGCTTTTCTGCAAGGACTGGAGCGTTTGGCGGTCAAACCGTTCAGCAGCCAAGCGGCTACCCGCCTTTTATGACCTTCCAGATGTCCGTGGACTGGTCGAACTGGAGGCGGTTTATGTCGGAGAAGGTCAGCCGGCCGGTCTTCATGGCATCGACAAGGCGGCGGCACAGCAGTGGCGGCATGCGCTCCAGGGAAACGTCCATAAAAGCGGCGATCTCGTGTTTGGCCGATATATTCGATATGGCCACCTTGCTGACGCAGCGATCGAATGCCGCCTCGGGATCCTGACTCACTTGCTCCTGCCCAGTCTGGCAACCGGCCAGCATGACGACCATTGCAGGCAGGGCCACAAACCACGGCTTCATTGTCAGCTGCCCCCATCGATTGTGAGGAGGCTAGATAAGGGCCCGAAAAGATCAAGCAGGAAAAGCACTGAGTTCTTTGCCGCCGCTCTATTTCTTTGTTTTTACGCAGTTACGGACAAAGTCGGGCATGCTCTTTCTCGAATTGCTCGATCGTTGGCGCAAATGCCGGCTGAGCGCCTGGGCTCTCAATAATGTGCGTAGCCGCTCAACGGGCACTTCTGGGAAATAGGAACCTCGAAGGCGCCTTCAGTACCTTTGCAGCTCCGGAATTTGGAGTTGCGCAGCACCGGCGCGGCCCTGGCAGCCGCCTTTGACTTGCCCTTGATGACCAGCCATATCTCGGTCGGCAGGTCTAGCTGCACTCTGTTCAAATCGGAGTAGCTGATCCGCCCGCTGCGTACTCCTTCGGTGATGCGCTGGCAGAACAGGGCCGGCATGCGCTCCTGCGAGACGCCCATGAAAGAGGCGATTTCGTGCTTGAACGTGATGCTCCATAGATGGACGGCGGAGATGCACCCGTCCTGCTCGCGTTTTGCGGCCGCCTGCGAGGACTGGCATCCGGTAAAGACGATGGCCGCCGCAAGCATGAGAAAAATGGCGTTTTTCACGATCAGAATCCCTCCGTCCCGAGAAGGAATTTAGATGAGGCTTTTAAAAGGTCAAACGGAAACCATGTCAGCCAGCTTGGTCTCTTATATTAGAGGTACCAAATAAAAACCCTGCGTGACCGCCGGGTTTTCCTGGAATACTAGTTTGGTTCACCCTTGCGGCTCCTTGCCGCCAGCGTCCTCAGCCGCAGCGCATTGAGGCGGATGAAGCCGGCGGCGTCCTTCTGGTCGTAGGCGCCGCGGTCATCCTCGAAGGTGACCAGCGCGTCGGAATAGAGCGTCTTCTTGGATTTGCGGCCGGTGACCATGACATTGCCCTTGTAGAGTTTCAGGCGCACCGTGCCTTCGACGTCTTCCTGGCTCTTGTCGATCATCGCCTGGAGCATCAGCCGCTCGGGCGAGAACCAGAAGCCGTTGTAGATCAGCTCGGCGTAGCGCGGCATGAACTCGTCCTTGAGGTGGCCGGCGCCGCGGTCGAGCGTGATCGATTCGATGGCGCGGTGAGCGACGATCAGGATGGTGCCGCCGGGGGTCTCGTAGACGCCGCGCGATTTCATGCCGACGAAGCGGTTCTCGACCAGATCGAGCCGGCCGATGCCATTGTCGCGGCCAAGATCGTTAAGCGCCGTCAGCATGGCGGCCGGCGACAGTTTCTTGCCGTTCAGCGCGATCGGGTCGCCCTTCAAGAATTCGATCTCGATCTCGGTGACCTTGTCCGGCGCGTCCATCGGCGAGACGGTGCGCTGATGGACGAATTCCGGCGGCTCGCTCCACGGGTCTTCCAGAACCTTGCCCTCGGAGGACGAGTGCAGGAGGTTGGCGTCGACCGAGAAGGGTGCTTCGCCGCGCTTGTCCTTGGCCACCGGGATCTGGTGCTGCTCGGCGAAGTTGATCAGGTCGGTGCGCGACTTGAACGACCAGTCCCGCCACGGCGCGATGACCTTGATGTCGGGGTTCAGCGCATAGGCGGACAGCTCGAAACGGACCTGGTCGTTGCCCTTGCCGGTGGCGCCATGCGCAATAGCATCGGCGCCGACCTCCTGGGCGATCTCGACCAGGTGTTTGGAGATCAGCGGCCGGGCGATCGAGGTGCCGAGCAGGTAGGTGCCTTCATAGACGGCATTGGCGCGAAACATCGGGAAGACGAAGTCGGCGACGAATTCCTCGCGGACATCGACGACGCGGATATCCTTGATGCCCATCATCTCGGCCTTCTTGCGCGCCGGCTCCAACTCGCCACCCTGGCCGAGATCGGCGGTGAAGGTGACGACTTCGGCGCCGAGCTCGGTCTGCAGCCATTTCAGGATGATGGAGGTGTCGAGACCGCCGGAATAGGCGAGCACGACCTTCTTGACGTCTTTTGTCTTGGGCATTGCTGGGGACATTTTGGCGGTTCCGCGATGAGTTTCGCGGGCGAGGTATCACGGCATTTCCGGCCAGCGCAAGGGATGAACGGGCTCCGGCCGCCGCAGCCGCTGGACCAGATGCCACGCCAGTCAGTTGCTGGCGTGAGCCGGGAGGCTGCGTTATAGACCGACGATCATTCGCCAGGGCCCACCGATGTCCTTCATTCCCGACACCACCACGCTGATCCAGTTCGCCATCGCCACCATGATCCTGGCGATCACGCCGGGGCCGGATATGACGCTGTTCGTCTCGCGCACACTGAGCCAGGGCCGCGCCGCGGGCTTTGCCTCGCTGGCGGGTGCTCTGTTCGGAACGCTGATCCACACAACTTTGGTGGCGGTCGGCATCTCGGCGCTGATCGTCGCCTCGCCAATGGCCTTCCTGGTGCTGAAAGTCTTCGGCGCCGCCTATCTGGTGTTCCTGGCCTGGCAGGCAATCACCAAGGGCTCGGCGTTTTCACCGCAGAAGAAGAACGGGCCGCAAATTTCGCTGTTCCGCAGCTGGGCCGCCGGGCTTGGCGTCAATCTGCTCAACCCGAAGATCATCCTGTTCTTCATGACGTTTCTGCCGCAGTTCGTCTCCGCTCACGATCCGAACGCGCCGGGAAAACTGTTCTTCCTCGGCCTCATGTTCATCGTGCTGTCGGTCCCGGTGACAGCGCCGATGGTCTTTGCCGCGGAAAGGTTTTCGGCGGCGATGAAGGCCAGCCCGCGGGTGACGCGGGTGGTAGACTATCTCTTTGCCGGTGTGTTTTCGGCCTTCGCGCTCAAGATCCTGACAGCTCAGGCGAAGTAGCGGCCTGCCACCAGCTTCCGGCCCAGCGGCCGGCGCTTAGCCAGTAGAAGATGCCGCCGACCATGCCGCAGCCGATCACCGCGGCGATGGCGCGCGGTTCGGTGACGTCGAAATCCACGTTCTGGTGGACGAAGCCGAGGAAGGCCGCGGCCACCAAGCCGCCCGCGAGTGCATAGAACAGCCAGTCGCGGCGGCTGAGGACCTCGGAGATCAGGATTGCGACCACCGCCGGTATGAAAGCGAAATAGGCGACAAACAGCGCCACGAACGGGATCGAAAAATACAGCGCCGCGGCCGCCGCTGGGTGCGCATCGTCCGGCATATAACCGACGGAAGCCAGGAACAGCACGTTGAGAAAGGCGCTCGCCGCCAATGAGGCGACGACATAGCCGAACAGGATGACAGCGAAACGGACGATATAGGCGAAGAGGCGGCTCACGCCTCGCCGTGCCCCGCAATCATCATGGTCTCAAGCGCCAAGCGGTCGACCTTGCGCATGCGCTCGGAGTCGGATTTGAGCTGGCCGCAGGCGGCCAGGATGTCGCGGCCGCGCGGCGTGCGGATCGGCGAGGCATAGCCGGCATTGTTGATGTAGTCGGCGAATTTCTCGATCGTTTCCCAGTCCGAGCACTGGTAGTTGGTGCCCGGCCACGGGTTGAACGGGATCAGATTGATCTTGGCCGGAATGCCCTTCAGCAGCTTGATCAGCCCCTTGGCGTCCTCGATGGAATCGTTGACGTCCTTCAGCATCACATATTCGAAGGTGATGCGCTTGGCGTTGGACAGGCCGGGATAGGCGCGGCAGGCCTCGATCAGTTCCTTCAGCGGATACTTCTTGTTGATCGGCACAAGCAGGTCGCGCAGATCGTCATTGGTGGCGTGCAGCGAGATCGCCAGCATGACCCCTATCTCCTCGCCGGTGCGGAAGATCTCGGGCACCACGCCGGAGGTCGAGAGCGTAATGCGGCGCTTCGACAGCGACAGTCCGTCGCCGTCGGAGGCAATCAGCAGCGCCTTCTTCACCGCCTCGAAATTGTAGAGCGGCTCGCCCATGCCCATCATGACGACGTTGGAGACTTTTCTGCCCTCGGCAGGGACGATGGCGCCGTCGGGTGTGTCGCGGTCGGGGAAATCGCCGAGCCGGTCGCGGGCGGTGAGCAATTGCGCCAGGATCTCTTCCGCCGTCAAATTGCGCACCAGCTTCTGCGTGCCGGTGTGGCAGAACGAACAGGTCAGCGTGCAGCCGACCTGCGAGGAGATGCAGAGCGTGCCGCGGCCTTCTTCGGGGATGTAGACGGTCTCGATCTCGACGGGACGGCCGGCACCGCGCGGCGGAAAGCGGAACAGCCACTTGCGCGTGCCGTCGGAGGAAATCTGCTCCTCGACGATTTCGGGCCGGGCGACGGTAAAATGCTTGTCGAGTTCGGCGCGCAGATCCTTGGAGATGTTGAACATGCCGGCAAAATCGGAGACGCCGCGCACATACATCCAGTGCCAGAGCTGCTGGGCGCGCATTTTCGCCTGGCGCTCGGGCACGATGCCGGCACTGACAAGGGCTTCACCGAGCTCGGCCCGGGTCAGGCCGATCAGCGACGGCTTCTCGGGCGTGGCGCGAGCGCGCAACGCGTCGCGTGCGCCCTCAGTGGTGAGATCGAAGGAAAGGGTCATATCAGCGCCAATATAAGCAAATTGCGGCCGATTTCATCCATCGTGCCGAAAAGAAGCGCGGCGCATAGCACAGGTTGCGGCGAGAGTCATGCGGCGGGAACCGCGCTAGCCTACTTGCACTTGGCGATCGACGTCAGCGCGGCCGAGATGCCTTTCAGCGAAAACACATAGGTCGTCGGATTGCCGCGGCCAGACTTCGCCGAGACCTTCATGTCGGTGCCGGTCTTCATGGCGGCGATCAGCACCGGCTCTTCGGCGGCGTTCTCGACCCAGGCCGACTTGCCGCGGGTGAACATCGAGAACGTCTTCTTGTCGATGGTGACGGTGGCCTTGGAGCCTTCCTGGAATGTGTAGCCGGCGATGAATTGCGGCTCGTAGGACACTTGCTGGCCCGGCCGCTGGCTGACGAAGAAGAACATGTCGCCGTGATCGAGCGTCGGCGGCTGCTTGTCGGTCGGCACGGTGAGCACATAGCAGACCTTGCCGCCCTGCGCCTGGTAGCTGTAGGTGCCCCAGGCATTGTGCTGGCCGATCTTGGTCGCCTGCTGCGCCAGCGCCGGCGCGGCAAAAGCCACCAGGACCAGGCTCGAGACTAGTGCAATCAATCCGCGCATCGCTTTTCCCGTATTCCAAATGGTGCGGGGCAGGCCGGCTTGGCGTCCTGCCCGTCGCTTCATTTTGATTTAATCTGGGTTACCAAATTGTGAATTTCCCTCGGAAAAGGACATTCACCCATGGAAACCACCGCCATTTCCGCGCCGCTTCTTGAAAAAACGGCTTTCGCAATGTCCCTGCGGCGACTTGGAGGCCACGAAAGCGGCAAGAGTTTGACTTTTCCAACGGCCGCAGCGGAACCCGAAGCCAAGCCGCTATCGTCCTGTTTGAGCGGAGGATTTCTTCTGAACCCAGTTGCCAACGCGACGCCGATTCAGCTCTTGTCGGCGATCGCCTCCTTGGCGGCCTTGCGGTGCGCAGGGGTGATATGGGCGCTTACCGTGGAGATCGCGGCGGTCAGCACGGCGATGTCGTCGGTGAAGCCGAGGCCGAAGACGAAATCGGGTATGACGTCGACCGGCAGCACGAAATAGCCAAGCGCTGCCAGCAATATGCCCTTGGCACGCAAAGGCGTCTTCCTGTCGAGCGCGCAATAATAGCCGGCGACGACCTCTTCCATGAACGGAATCTGCCGGGCGGCCTTCTTGGCCGTGCGCCAGAATTTGGCGCGCACTTCACTCTCGTCGCCGAGCTTGCTGCCGAAGCCGAAGAAATCAAAACCGGGCTGCTGCGCCATCAATCCTCTCCTTGCCGGCCGTCGCGCTACGCGTTGCGCGCGGCCGCCACGGAAAATGTGGTGAAAGTCCCGGTCCACTGCAAGAGGATGGCGCCGATTTGGCGTTGCCGCCCCAGCGTTCAGCCGCCAGCATACCCATTCATCTTCTTGGCCAGCGCGATGTCGAGCGCAGTGACACCACCGGCATCATGGGTGTTGAGCGTCACGTCGACAGTCTTGTAGACGTTCGACCAGTCGGGATGATGGTCCATCTTCTCGGCGGCCAGCGCGACGCGGGTCATGAAGGCGAAGGCTTCGGAAAAATTCTTGAAGTCGAAGCTGCGCTTGATGGAGGCGCCATCGGCTGCCTGCGACCAGCCGGCCAGTTCGGCCAGTGCGCCGGCGATGGCGTCGTTGCTGAGTTTCTCTCTCGTCATGATGATTTCCCGTGCTATCCCAGATATCGACCCTCACCATAATGCAAGTCGCCCAAAAGTCCTTTGCGTTTTGGGCTTCCAAATGCACGAACGGCGCATATCGAATGAGCGTAAAGCCGATAAATTCCATACTCTTCGTCTGCCTCGGCAACATCTGCCGCTCACCCCTGGCCGAAGGCGTGTTTCGCGCCGTGCTGGCGGAACGCGGCCGCGACATGGTGCTGGACGACATCGTGCTGGACTCTGCGGCGACCGGCGGCTGGAACCTCGGCGAAGCGCCCGACCCGCGCTCGATCGCGATTGCGGCCCGACACGGCCTCGACATATCAGGGCAGCGGGCACGCAAGGTCAGGCCGGAGGATTTTTCGCGCTTCGACCTGATCCTCGGCATGGATCGGCAAAATGTCCGCGACCTCAAGGCGTTGGCGCCGGCCGGTGCGCGGGAACGTATTCATCTCTTGGCAGAGTTTGCGCAGGGCAAAACCCGCGACGTGCCGGATCCCTATTATGACGGGGCCGAAGCGTTCGCTTCGGTCTACCGCATGATCCGCGAAGCGTCGGAGGCGCTGGCGACGAGATTGGTGGCGCGGGCGTCGACGCCGGAGAGCGGCCACGCCTCCTCGACAATGTAGGGACCGCCGCCGACCGAATCGCGCGACGACATCAGCACGAAGCGGCCGACGCGAAACGGTAGCGTCGCAAAATTGCCGCGCGCCGACAGATACTGGGCGACGTCGAGCGGGCTCGAATTGCGCAAGCGTGCCAGCGTAACATGCGGGGTGAACTTGCGCGGGTCGGCGGGCAGGCCGAGCCGCTGGCAGATGCGGTCGATTTCGCTCTGCAGCGCCGAAAGGTCGGGCGAGGCGAAGACGCCGGCCCAGACGGCGTGCGGCTTCTTCTGGCCGAAAGCGCCAACTCCGGACAGGGTGAGCGAGAAGGATGGGCGGTGCACCCGGTCGAGCGCGTTGGCGATTTCGTCGGCGATATGGCCTTCGACGTCGCCGATGAAGCGCAGCGTCAGATGGTAGTTTTCGACATCGATCCAGCGGGCTCCGGGCAGGCCGCCCCTGAGCAGGGACAGCGAAAGAGCGGCGTCACGGGGTATTTCGAGGGCGGTGAAAAGACGCGGCATGGTGAGCCTCCCTTCCTCGAATCGAACTGTGCCCCTAGCGAATCATCGATAGTCAAACGGGGCAAGTGGTTTGTTGGTTGCAGGCATTTTTACGAACAGGCGCCTCCAAGCGATGAATAAGCACTATTGCCGTGCCGCCTCGGCGCTTGCATTACCCTGATGCTGCATATGCTCTTCAAGCGCAGCATGGATGACTCGGGTCATCGGCAGCCCGGTCTTTTGTTTCAAAGTTCGCGCGAGGCGAACGCCGCGTTATTCTCGTCAGGCCGGCGTTCAACCGCCACCCCCAACTGCCGCAATCGCCTTCTCCACGGCGGGCATGATGCGCTCGACCATCGCTGCGACGCCCTTCGGATTGGGATGCAGGCCATCCTCCAACTGCAGGCCGGACTGCCCGGCGACGCCATCGAGAAAAAACGGATAGAGCGGCACATCGTATTTCGCGGCCAGCTTTGGGTAGATCGCATCGAAGGCGTTCTGGTAGTCGGCGCCGAGATTGGGAGCGGCGCGCATGCCGGCCAAAAGCACCGCGATCTTGCGCGCTTTCAGCTTCGCCAGCATGTCGTCCAGGTTCTTTTCCGTAATGCTGGGCGAGACGCCGCGCAGCATGTCGTTGGCGCCGAGTTCGAGGATAACCAGCCTTGTCCCATCCGGCACCGACCAGTCAAGCCGCGCCAAGCCGCCGCTCGAGGTGTCGCCTGAAACGCCGGCGTTGGCGACGGTGACGTCATGGCCTTTGGCGCGCAGCGCAGCTTGCAATTTGTCGGTAAAGCCATCGCCAGGCCCGAGGCCGAAACCGGCCATCAGGCTGTCGCCGAAGCCGACGATGGTGAACGTCTCGGCGCGCACGGACGAAATGGCGCCGCAAAGGGTGACGAAAAGGACGAGCCCTGCGGCATTCAAGCGTTTGAAAGATATCTTGCGTTTGAAAGACATGTGGCAGGCCCCATATACCCGAGGAATTCTTCCGGCGACGGCTTCCGGCAAGCAGAGCCTTCATCCTGATATAGGACGCTTTAATTGTGACAGAAGCCGTCATCGCGCTGAAAGACATATCCCTGACCCTGGGCCAAGGGGCTTCGTCGGTGCATGTGCTGAAAGGCGTCAGCCTTGACGTGACGCGCGGCGAGGCGACCGGCATTGTCGGCCCTTCGGGTTCAGGCAAGTCGACCTTGCTGATGGTGCTGGCCGGGCTTGAGCGGGTCGATTCGGGGACGGTGCGGATCGCCGGCGAATTGCTGAACGGCAAAAGCGAGGATCAGATCGCCTCGTTTCGGGGCCGAAACATAGGCATCGTCTTTCAGTCCTTCCATCTCATTCCCAACATGACGGCGCTCGAAAATGTCGCGGTGCCGCTGGAACTGGCCGGCCATGCCGATCCGTTCGGCGTCGCCGCGCGGGAGTTGGCGGCCGTCGGCCTGAGCGACCGCGTCACCCACTATCCCGGCGAACTCTCCGGCGGCGAACAGCAGCGCGTGGCGATCGCCCGCGCGCTGGCGCCGTCGCCGCGCATTCTGATTGCCGACGAGCCGACCGGCAATCTCGACCAGGCGACGGGGCGGCAGGTCGCCGACCTTTTGTTCGCCAAGGCGGCCGAGCGCGGCATGACCTTGGTGCTGGTCACGCACGATCCGGCCCTTGCGGCGCGCTGCTCGCGCCAGGTGTCGATGCGCTCCGGCCGCATCGAGGATGCGCCGGTAGCGCAGGTCAAGGTGCCGGCCTGATGCCACTGTCGCAGACGCTGAAGCTCGCGTTCCGCTTTTCGCTGCGCGAGATGCGCGGCGGACTGTCCGGCTTCATAATCTTCCTTGCCTGCATCGCGCTCGGCGTCGCTGCAATCGGCGGGGTCAATTCGGTGGCGCAGGCGATCACCGCAGGCGTTGCCGACCAGGGCCAGACGCTGCTTGGCGGCGACTTGCGCTTCCAGCTCAACCAGCGCGATGCGACGCCAGCCGAAAGCACCTTCCTCGACCGCCTCGGCACTGTGTCGCACAGCGC
Source organism: Mesorhizobium sp. M0514 (assembly GCF_040321145.1). NCBI lineage: Bacteria > Pseudomonadati > Pseudomonadota > Alphaproteobacteria > Hyphomicrobiales > Phyllobacteriaceae > Mesorhizobium > Mesorhizobium sp. M0514. Next base: position 6,143 of record NZ_JAMYQZ010000010.1, on the reverse strand, counting down.
CAATATGCGCTCGATGGCGCGGCTGGAAGACGGCTCCGACCAGGCGCTGGTCGAGGCCAAGGCCGTCGACGACGTCTATCCGCTCTATGGCGCGATCGAGACCGCGCCGCAGCTTGGCAGAAAGGATTTGTTCGGCGAGAAATCAGGCGTCTTTGGCGCCGCCGCGCCCGACCTGTTGTTCGACCGGCTGAATGTGAAGATCGGTGACCGGCTGAAGGTCGGCAGCGCGACATTCGAATTGCGGGCCAGGCTGGTGAGCGAACCGGATGCGGTGTCGGACGGTTTCGGCTTCGCGCCGCGGCTGATGGTCTCGACCGCGGGGCTTGCCGCGTCCGGCCTGATCCAGCCAGGCAGCCTGGTCGAGAATGCCTACAAGGTTCGGCTGCCGGCCGGCGCCAGCGAGGCCGATCTCAAGACCATCCAAGATCGGGCGGCGAGCGATTTCCCTGAAGCCGGCTGGTCGATCCGCACGCGTTCCAATGCGGCGCCGGCGCTGTCGGCCAACATCGAGCGCTTCTCGCAATTCCTCACGCTGGTCGGGCTGACGGCGCTGGTCGTCGGTGGCGTCGGCGTTGCCAATGCGGTGCGCGCCTATCTCGACGGCAAGCGCGGCGTCATCGCCACCTTCAAGAGCCTTGGCGCCTCGGGCGGCTTCGTCTTCACCGTCTATCTCGTGCAGATCCTGATGATCGCCGGCCTCGGCATCGCGCTTGGCCTCATCCTCGGCGCCGCCGTGCCGTTTGCTGCCAGCGCTGCGCTCCAGTCGGTCATTCCGGTGCCGGCTAAAGGCGGCTTCTATCCCGGTGCGCTGGCTCTTGCCGCGCTGTTCGGGCTGCTGGTGACGCTTGCCTTCGCGCTGTTGCCGCTCGGCCGCGCCCGCGATGTGCCGGCGACCGCGCTGTTTCGCGAAATGGGTTTTGAGGGCCGCGGCTTTCCACGCCTGCCCTATCTTGCCACGGCGGTCGGCATCGCGGTCGCTTTGGCGGCGCTCGCCATCCTGTTTTCCGGCGACCGGCGCATCGCCTTGATCTTCGTCGGCGCGACGGTCTTTGCCTTTCTGGTGTTGCGCCTGGTCGGTGCGCTGGTGCAGTGGGTGGCGCGCAAAAGCCCGCGTGTGCGCTCGGTCGCGCTCAGGCTCGCCATCGGCAACATCCACCGGCCCGGCGCGCTGACGCCGTCCGTCGTGCTGTCGCTGGGCCTCGGGCTGACGCTTTTGGTGACGCTGGCGCTGATCGACGGCAATCTCAGGCAGCAGATCTCCGGCAGTCTGCCGGAACGGGCGCCGAATTTCTTCTTCGTCGACATCCAGAATAGCGAGGTCGATGCCTTCTCGACATTGATCGGCAATGAGGCGCCGAAGGGAACGCTGGTCAAGGTGCCGATGCTGCGCGGCCGGGTGATGGCGCTGAACGGCGTTAGTGTCGACAAGGCCGATGTGCCATCGGAAGGCGCCTGGGTGCTGCGCGGCGATCGCGGCCTGACCTACGACGCCAAACAACCGGCCAATGCGACATTGACCGAGGGCAGCTGGTGGCCGGAGAACTACAGCGGCGAACCGCTGGTCTCGTTCTCCAACGATGAAGGCAAGGCGCTCGGCCTGAAGCTCGGCGATACCGTCACCGTCAATGTGCTCGGACGCAATGTGACGGCCAGGATCGCCAATTTCCGAGAGGTGCAATGGGAGACGATGGGCATCAACTTCGTCATGGTGTTCTCGCCCAACACTTTTGCAGGCGCGCCCCATGGCTGGCTGGCGACGCTGACCGAAAAGGATGCCACGGCAGCAGAGGATGCCCGCCTGCTCAACGCCGTCACCCGCGCCTTCCCGGCGGTGACGACAGTTCGGGTCAAGGACGCGCTCGACGTCGTCAACCGGCTGGTCGGCCAGCTCGGCACGGCGATCCGGGCCGCGGCCGGCGTGGCGATGATCGCTTCGGTGCTGGTGCTGGCCGGCGCGCTCGCCGCGGGAAATCGCGCCCGCATCCACGATGCCGTGGTGCTGAAGACGTTGGGCGCTACGAGGCGCACGCTGATCGCGGCGTTTTCGCTGGAATACATGCTGATCGGCCTGGCCACCGCGGTGTTTGCGTTGGCTGCCGGCGGCATCGCCGCCTGGTACATCGTTGCCCGCATCATGACGTTGCCGTCGCATTTCATGCCGGAGGTGGCAGTGGCGACCTTGGTGTTTGCGCTGGTGATCACGGTCGGCATCGGCCTTGCCGGCACCTGGCGGGTGCTCGGGCACAAGGCGGCGCCGGTGCTGCGCGACCTCTAGGCCCAAAACGGCAAGGTTGGCCGAATCTGCCGTTTCCGATTAAATCTTGGTAATGTGCAGTCATGGAAGCCCAAGAAAACCGGCTTCCGGAGATTCACCAAGCGTTGCAGCCCGTTACGGTCTTGTTCTTGACGTCAAGAACCATCATATTTCGCCACAGGCATGCTGGAGCCCCGCCAGCGGCGCCCAGGTCCGAAAGGGCCTGACACCGTACGGGGCAGAAGCAACAGAGGATTCCAATGGCTGAGCCCATTCGCAACTACCAGACTTCGGCCGTGCCGGGCGCGCGCGCCGACATCGACCAAGGCCTGCGCACTTACATGCTCAAGGTCTACAATTTGATGGGGCTTGGCCTCCTCATCACCGGCGTCGCCGCCTGGGGCGCTTTCCAGCTCGCCGTCACCGGCGACGGACAGCTGACCGCTTTCGGCACGCTGATCTATGCCAGCGCCTTCCGCTGGGTGGTCATCCTGGCTCCGCTCGCCGCCGTCTTCTTCCTGTCGTTCAGGATCCAGTCGATGAGCGTGGCCGCGGCGCAAACCACCTTCTGGGTCTATTCGGGCCTGGTCGGCCTGTCGCTGTCGACCATCTTCCTGGTCTACACCGGCGCCTCGATCACTCAGACCTTCTTTGCCACGGCGGCCGCCTTCGGCGCGCTGTCGCTCTACGGCTACACGACCAAGCGCGACCTTTCGGCGTTCGGCTCGTTCCTGGTCATGGGCGTGGTCGGCCTGGTGATCGCCATGCTGATCAACATCTTCCTGCAGTCGTCGGCGCTCGGCTTCGCCATCTCGGCGATCGGCGTGCTGATCTTCGCCGGGCTCACCGCCTATGACACGCAGACCATCAAGGAAATGTACTACGAAGGCGATCAGGCCGACGTTGCCGGCCGCAAGGCGATCATGGGCGCGTTGAGGCTATATCTCGACTTCATCAACCTGTTCATGTTCCTGCTGCAGTTCATGGGCGATCGCCGCTAGGCGGTCTTCCCATCAGGCAACTGGACCAGCTGATATCAAGAGGGCGGCCAACGGCCGCCCTTTTCTTTTGTGCCGGCCTTTGCTGTCATGGAGGCAGATGAATCGTCTGCATAAATCATGAGCACTATTTCCATCCGCGCGGCCTTGGAAGGCGACCTCGGCCGAATCACCGAGATCTACGGCGATGCCGTGACGCATGGCACCGCGAGCTATGAGCTCGAGCCGCCCAGCCGCACTGAGATGGGTGGGCGCTTCGACAGCCTGACGGCGGGGGGCTTTCCCTATCTGGTGGCGGAACGAGATGGCGCGCTGCTCGGCTACGCCTATGCCGGCGCGTTCCGGCCGCGCCCGGCCTACCGCTTCATCGTAGAGGATTCCGTCTATGTCGCGCCTGATGCGAAGGGCCAGGGCGTCGGGCTGCTGCTGATGCAGGCGCTGATTGAAGCCTGCCGTATGGCGGGCTTTCGCCAGATCGTCGCGGTGATCGGCGACGGCCATGCAGACAGCGCCTCGGTGCGGCTGCATGAAAAGCTCGGCTTTCGCCATTCCGGTCGCCTGGAAGGCTCCGGCTACAAGCATGGGCGCTGGCTTGACACGGTGTTCATGCAGCTGTCGCTGAATGGCGGCGTAACGGTTCCGCCCGATCCGCATTCGCTGCCGGAGCGGAAGTTTCGTGAGAGCCTGAGGAGGGGGAATTGAGGAGTTGAAGAACTGAAGAATTGAGGATTTGAATAGCTGAGAACAAACCCGGCGGTATTTCGACCGTTACATCCTCTTTTTTCAATTCTTCAGTTCTTCAATTCCCCAATTCTCAATTAGGCCTGGACAATCTTCAGCTTAGCATCGAAGACGTTGAGCACGCGACCGAGTTCCTGGCCACGCTTGAGGATTCGGCCGCCGGCGGCGATGACGGCGAAGGCGCCTTGCCGGCGCGCCAGTTTCGGATCCTTGACGATCTGGAACAGCGGCACTTCGCTGGCCCGGCGGAAGACTGAAAACACAGCCCGATCAGACAGATGATCGATGGCATAGTCGCGCCATTCGTTGGCGGCGACCATGCGTCCGTACAGCCTCAGGATCTCGTCGAGTTCACGCCGGTCGAAACGGACCGGCTGGTCGAGGCGTTCGCGTCGCGCCTCGTGCAGCGGGATCAATATTGCGGATGCGTCCCCATCCTCCGTCCCACCGCTGCGATCGGTCATCCCGCGATCCCTTTGAAAATGAATCTCGCTTGCAGAAGTTGGCGTGTTCGCCGTGGAATTGCAAGGCCCGGCTAACCATCCCGGGTCTGCGCTGTTTTCGCAACGTCCAGTCACTTTTATAAAACGCGGTGTTTGAATTGGTGATGCCTCGCCACATTTCCGCCTTTTTTTATCCGCGCTCATGCCCCAATGTCCGACGAATTTACCGGCGTTGCCTGAGACGGTTCGGTCCGGCACCGGCTCGTAAACCCCAAGCCCCCCGCCCACGGGTCTGCGTCGGATCGAACCAACCTCGGACTTTCCTCAGGGAGAGACCGGGTGCGACGATCCCAAAACCTAAATGACCGACGTCAGAAGCAAGCTGACGTCGGTTTTTTTGTTTTTGGCTGCTTGAAGAATTTGCCGGAGGCTGCGGTGCCCAGTTTGCGGGCGCATCCCCTCACCCGGATTGCCAGCCGAATTGCAACAGCAATTCGGGCCAATCCGACCTCCCCCGAGCGGAGAGGAGTTCGCGCCAGCGCTGATTCAGCCCCTTCTCCCCTCGGGGAGAAGGTGGCCGAGAGCGGCCGGATGAGGGGGCCTCTTAAGGCTTGTGAATAAACGCAGCGCCCAGAATAGGGCCCGGCAGGCCGTCCTTGCCGACCGACTGCAGCAGCACGGCGCAGCCGCCTTTCTTGGCGATCTCCGTCATCGGCAATTCGTAGCGCTGCGCCTTGCCGTGCCACATGCCGGCGGTCTGGATGCCGGTGACGGCGTTCCAGTAGGTCATGCTGCGGCCGGTGTTCTCGCCCTTGGCGATGGTCACCGTCTGCGGTGGTTCGAAATAGACGATGACGACATGGGCGTCGCTGGGGCCGCTACCGGCGTCGCCGGCATCGATCATGACGCGATCGCTGGTGCGGCTGACCTTGACGCTGACCCGCATGCCTTCACCGGATTTCTCCATGCGGGCAAGCGCGCCGTCGACCTCCTTGCGGCTGGCGCCGTTGACATGGCTGCGACCATTGATGACGGCTTGCGGCGTGTAGACGGAGCGGGTGCCGAAGGCGCGCATATAGTCATATTGCCGGTCAGTATTGTCCTTGCTGCTCAGCGTGTCCTGCCAGCCGAGATAGTCCCAGTAATTGACGTGGTAGGCGAGCGCGACGACGTTGTCCTTGGCCGCCAGCTCGGCAAAGAACGCGTCCGCCGGCGGGCAGGAATTGCAGCCCTGGCTGGTGAACAGCTCGACCACGCCCAAGGGCCTGTCAATCTGCGGTTTGTCGGTCTGGGTCGTTCCCGATTCCTCGGCGAACCCGGTCCCGGCAAGCGCCGAGAAGGCCAGCGCAAAAGCCGCAAGCCGCAGAGGGTGTCGAGGTGCCATGATCGTTCCGATTCCCGCCGGTGACGCCGGCCTTGTTCTGGTTGCCCAGATTTGTGGCAGAAGCGACAGTCAACGGGAAGTCACGTTGCGGTGAAATTTTTGCTGCCGCAACCATGGGTATGGCCATCACAGGGGGAGCACTTCACCGCCCGGTTCGATCGGGAGCATGGCATCAGGAGCGTGGGGCAGATCTTGCTGAGCCCAGCCGGTTTTTACTCCTGTCGTACAGGGCGGGGGCTTCGATCGGGTCGGGCAATGCTTTGGAAAGACTGGGAGTAGGGAGTAGGGAGTAGGGAGTAGGGAGTAGGGAGTAGGGAGTAGGG